>NZ_JCBATA010000041.1:0-71049 GCF_059816245.1 Frankia sp. RB5 | reverse complement strand
GGTGGTCGGAATGGCGCCGCCGGCACCAAGCACTCGGCCGCTACTACCACTACCAAACCCGAATCCGCGCCGCCCAGCGCCACGCCATAGCAGCAACAGCCACACGAGGATCACTGCAACTGTAGTACTAGAGACCACCGCCAAGCTTGTCGAGCTGTAAAAGGCCACGCATCGCCCCCTACTCGACCTTAGCATTGGCATCTCACTCATTACTGTTCGACCGCCCGGATCACCTTTGACCCGCTCGGGAAGCTGATCAGGCGGTGGGGGGAGGACCCGAGCATACGCACTATCTCATCTTCGTCGTCACTTGTAGCGAAGATGATCTGCACCGGCTTTCTATCCTGATTCAGATGGGCGGATCGAGTCAGTAGCCGCTCAAAGCTTATCCTAGCCGTTTCCTGCTGCCGTGGCTCGTCGAATATCAGAAGACGCGGATGGCTTCCAACGTCGTCGCTACCAGTTTCGAACAGGCCGAAAAGGTAGGACCATATTAGTCTGATCATGTCGCTTGCCGAAAGATCGAATCCTAGGTCGAAACCTTCATGCACTGGACGGTATGTTTCCCGAGATACCTCCACGGTGTCAGCGTTGAGGGAGCGGAAACCATACTGCCTCAGCTGAGTCCTAACTGTACCTTGTAGTGCTGCAAGCTTTTCTTCGTCACTCGGGCTTAGCAGGTCGCGTCCAAGCTGCGAAATCCTCGCCTCATTTTCAGCCCACGCATTGGCGGCCTGGTGAAGGCTCTGAAGGATCCTTCCTAGGTCTGCTCTGATCCGAACCAGGTTTTCGTGCCTGTCTTCTCTCCGTAGGCGCGTGACCAAATCAGCTGCGGCGGGCGCAGAGCTCGCTTCGATCAACGATTGCTTATGCGCGCGGATAGATCTCCGGAGATCGATTACCCGATCTCTCAAGGCAGCCTCGCGCGACTGGAGCGCAAGTATGGAGCGGACGGCATCCTGTCGCATGGATCGAAATGTCGAAAGCTGCTGCTCGATGAAATCCAGATTCTCAGCGACGCTCATAACCGCATCTGAGACTTCAAGCCCATCCCGTAGCTCTTGATGGCATGTTGGGCACTGAGTCGGGCTGTTGAGGAAGTTTACGTGAGCCGATCCTAGCCGCTCGAGAAGATTTAGGTCTCTATGCCGCTGTCGATCCTCCTCTAGCGACTCTATGCGAGACTCGATACTTTCTCGGCGACCCATTGCTTCGCCTAGTTCCTCGACCGTGGCTGACAGCAGAGAGGAGTCGTTAGCCAGGAGGCGCTGGGCATCACTAAGAGCATCTTCAGAAGCTCCAGCCCGTTCGGCAGCGGTCTGAATTTCTACCCGCCGATCCTCTGCTATCTCGACGCTAAGCCGACGAATCTCGTCATCCAGGATGACCCACTCGGAATCGACGCTGACGTGAAATCGCACATCCGCCTGCGCGAAACCTAGGGAAGGACGATCGGACAGGCCAGAAAGCACGATGCCCGAGCGCTCTCCAGCTATCCGAAGGCTGGCAGCTGTTGCCTTCCATTCTCCTTCTAGCATCGAACGGATAGAGACGAGGCGCTGGCGTGCAAGAATTCTGTCGTAGGCTTCTAGGCCGAGGAGAAATTCGACTGCTCTCTTACCAGGCTCGCGAAGACCTAGATAGCCGGGTATGCGTGCTTGGATTCCGGACCAGCCGTGCTTCTGCTCAACATAGATAAATGGAAAAATCGCCTCGAGATAAAGCGGGCTTTCGCTGCCGTCCATACGGGCAACTCTCGGGATGTCCCATCCTATGAATCTTGCAAGTTGATACTGGTACCCAGCTTCCCTCTGTGCCGCTCCAGCGCGACGAACGAAGTAATCATTCCGAGGATATTCTCCTGGCTGCGTCAGTAGCGGACCGCGCCAGGTTTGAGCTAGGAGTCGATCCGTTCGCCCTGAAGTCACCGCCCGTCGAACGGTAAGTACCTCTCCATTGGAATTTTCAATTTCGAGGCTGACATGCGATTCATTGATCGGAAACTCGCGCCCTTCGACCTCGACCGCGTGAGTCATCGCATGAGGCAACGGGATCTCTCGACGTGCGCTAAGCATGCCCTCGAGGCCGAGTGCATAAATGATCGCCTGGAGGCAGGTCGATTTTCCACTTGAGTTGTCGGCGCGGAGGATATTGAGACCGTCACCGAAAGTTAGGGAGGCGCCGACCTCTGGTCCGGCTGTCGATGCTGAGAGTTCAAGCTTCCTTATTTTTAGTCGCATCACTAGCCCGCCGGCGCGATCAGTTCGTCGATATACTTCTGGGTCATTCTTCGAGGCAGGCCAGAGAGGAATGTTTTCTCGTTGACGAGAATCGTTCTCTGGCGTTCAAGCTCCCGAGCGAACGTGGTCCCTTCGGCGGTTAACACGACGGCGCCAGCGTTCTTGCGTGATACCAGGCCGGCACCAATCGACAAGTCGATTGTGCGACTCAATGAGGGGTCATATCGAACAATGATATCGTCGGGACGCTTCTTTCCTTGGACCCACCTAAGAAATGTCTCCCGCGTCTGTGTATTGCGAACGGCCCAGCCGAGCACATGGGCTTGGCGCAATGTCGCACTCCCACCCCTACAGCGATGCAGAATAAGCACAATCATAGAAATTCGCCACGCCAATCTGAGATCGGCAGGAACAGGGTCGGGCCGTCGTGTGAAACGTATCGACGTATCTGCTGAGGCGAAGAAATTTTCAAGGGCGTCAACGCTCACTGGGCCTCATCCTCGTTGACGAAGTCGAGGGGGCAGCGCATTAGCCAGTCGGCAACTGATGCCCAAGAAATCTTTTTTGCAAGTTGCGCGCCTATAGCGGGCACTGCCGAGGTCAGCTCGGCAGCGAGATCGCTCGCAATTTCATCGACATGAGTGGATTTAGGTTGTTCAAGAGTGAGTGCATACTCAAGTACTAGATAGTTCTCTTTGTCGCTGCGACACCGGGACGCAGCCTGCCACTGATCGGGGTATCGGTCCCGCATCTTTGAGAGATAGTTCTCTCCCTCAAGATATGCTTTGACCAGTGCATCGGAGTAGCGTTGGCGGCTGTTTGAATTCTTTAGAATTGCCGACAGCTTTTTGTCGACAGTGGCAAGAAGTCCGACGTTTTGCAGTCCCCACGACTCGACACTCTCGGGAATCTCTGCATCTATCTGCATAAGCGGGGCCGGCAGATCCAGGAGACTTGCGCGTTCGCGAGGAAATGCGCCATCCGTAAGTACAACGATATCGAAATCATCAGCAATGAAGCTAAGGTCCCAGCCTATTACTTCTGCAACCTTCGAACTCCCGTGCTGTACTAGCTTATGGGAATCGTGCCGGTGCACCATGAAGGTGTACCTTCGAATTTTGATGCTACCAAATAGACGAGCTATCTCTCTTTGATTTTTCTTGAGTTTTGCCAGATCTTCTGTTAGCTTATCCCGCTGATTCTCGTAGAGAGTCCCAGTCGGTAGCGGCTCCAACGCGGCGTAGCATTGGTACGCGCATCCGTTGGTGCTGTAGGCTTCAAGACCTAGATCGCCTCCGTGGCGATCTGGTACCTCGTGGAGCTCATGAGCACCGTGGTGAAGCCGTAGAATGGCGAGGCAGTGATTCTGCCACTCCTTGCCATCCCACATCCGAACTGTCTCCATGACCCCCCTTTGCGTACTGCAGATCTTACTTCGGAAGCATTTGAGCCGCAGCTAGTTCCACTGGAGGTGGGGTCTGCAACGCGGGCCGCGTCTGGAAGCAGGAAGGGCTAAGTTCGGGGCGGGTCCACCGTGACGCGCCGGCGAGCATGGCCGCCTGCGGCCACGCGCAGCCGTCGCGCGGCACGGACTCGCAGGTCTTCTTGATCTCAGAACGAGGGATTCGGCAATGTGCTGGCTTCGGCCTGGTCGCCTCTTGGTGCTGGTCATGCGGCTCGCTTGCCTGGTCCGCCGGGGACGGGGCCGGTTGGCCAGAGTTCGACGAGGCCGGTGGGTGTGAGCGGCTGTCGGTAGGCCGTGTGGAGGACGGCGGTAATGGCCTCGGGGGTGGCGGTGTCGGCGAGGGTGGTGAACCAGTCGATGCCGGCGGGATAGGACCAGAGGTAGGAGCGCAACAGGGGGTTGGCTCCGCGGTCGGTGAGTGCGTCGGCGATGGTGTCGTCCGGCCAGAACGGGACTCGGGCGCGGGCGCGGGCGACGCAGTCCGCCACGGAGATACCGGCGTTGATGGCGAGGTGAAGTTCCGCGCGGACAAGTTGAAGGTAGTGGTCCAGGCGGACGCGGGCGGTCACGGCCTCGTCGTCGGGAACGGCGAACAGGGGCAGGGCCTGGGCTAGTCCTTCCAACAGGACCTGCTGTTGTGCGTGGACCGCGGTGACGCGGATCCAGTCGACGTCGCTGGTGGCTGCGACGGTGGCCCAGTTCGCGGTCTGTAGGGCGTGGCCGAGGATCTCGTGAAGG
Source organism: Frankia sp. RB5 (assembly GCF_059816245.1). Classification (NCBI taxonomy): domain Bacteria; kingdom Bacillati; phylum Actinomycetota; class Actinomycetes; order Frankiales; family Frankiaceae; genus Frankia; species Frankia sp. RB5. The sequence goes on along the minus strand of NZ_JCBATA010000041.1, from coordinate 66,606 downwards.
GTGAACTGGCGTATGCGGACCTCGGTGAAGCGTGCCTGGCGGCGGTTGAGGCGGAGACGGACGTTGGTGCCGGCGCCGTCGAGCCAGTAGGCCCAGTAGGCGTCGAGGTCGACGCTTTCGATGGTGAGGGTGTAATCGGTGGTGGCGCCGGTGAGGCGGCGTACGGCGGGTTCCAGGTCGGCGGCGGCGGCGCGCATCATGGCGGCGGCCTTGTCCTCGGCCACCGGGCCTTCGAGCCGGTCAAGGTCCCGTGCGGTGTCCGGTCCCCAGCCGACACCGAGTCCGTCAAGGGCGGCGATGGCGCGGTTTCGGCAGTCGGTGATGTGCTCGTCGGGCCATCCGGCCGCGCCGCATCCCTGGGTGGCGCGAACGTAGGCGTCGAGCGGCTGCCGTTCGCCAAGCAGAGCATGCAGGTAGGCGAGGTGCGCACCGACCCGCTCGGCGTACCGCGGCTTTCCCTCGGCGGTCGCGCGTTGGTGCAGCTCGGTGAGCTGGTCGTGGGCGTCGAGGCGGTGCGCGAGCGGGGCCGGGGCGGTCTCGGGGGGTGCGCAGTCGTAGTCGACAATCGGGGGACAGCCACGGCCGCGCTCGTAGGCATCCCACGCACGCAGTGTGGTTTCGATGTCGTCACGCACGGTCACGGTCGGCGTCCCATCGCAGTGTCACGGCCTGGCCGGCGGTCAGATGCTTGCGGGTCAGGTCGATGACCACCTGGTCGGCGTCGGTGCGCCAGGACAGGCCGTCGAGCGCGGACATCTCCGCCGTCGGCGCGTTCCTCGATCGCGTTACAGCCGACCAACCGGCGGATACCGGCCTGGCGCACCGTGAGCGTGAACGTGTCGGTGGGACGGGTGATGGACTGGCGCCAGTACAGCTCGTCGACGAACCGGCCTTGATCGCACGTGTAGCCGACGGTGGCCGACTCTCCGGGCTGGAGCGCGGGGAAGATTTGGCAGGCGAACTTGGACATCCCCGGGATGTCGTGCACCCGCTGAATGATCACATTGTGGTTGGGCGACGACTGGGGCTGAATGTCGAGGATGCCGTCGGTGTGCTTGAACCACAGTTCGCGGGCAAGCCGGGTGATCGGCAGCGAACCGACGTTGACCAACTCGTGCTCGTAGGTCAGATGGGCTGCGCCGTCTGCCGCGATGTCGATGGTGATGGCCATCCGCGTTTCCCGTGCCCCGTAGGCACCGGACGTGGCGGCGGCGCCTCCCTCTCCCGCGGGCTGGGTGGGCAAGCGGCTAACCGATTCGATCGGCGCGGTGCGGCTCGGTGAACCTGGCCCTACCGCCAGTGTGGCCGGCGGGTCGTCGTTCTCCCAGGGGCGGGGCGCAAGCAGGAAGTAGGCGCCCGGGATGCGCAGCGCGTCGGCGATGCGTTCCACGAGGGTCAGCGACGCGATGCGGCTTTCCCCGCTCATCACGCGGCTGACCCGGCTTTGTGTGAGCCCGGGGACCGGGGAGGACACGCGGTCCTGGCTGGCACCGTCGTACTTCCGCATCAACCGGAAGATCGTCTGGAAGTCGCGGGCCTCGCAGGCAGCTCTGAACTCGCCGCGGGCCAGCAACTCGGGAGAGACGGCGTAGGGAGGAGCGGGCTGCGCCATCGCCGGTCTCCTCTGCCTCGGGCCGACCTTTGCCCCGGTCGGCGGTGGTGTGGTCAGGCTGCTACGCAGAGACTAGCGCCGTCATGCCAGGGTGGTATGGCCAGTTCGCCGCTCTTCTGCCGCTCGCGCGCCCGGATGACGCCTGCCAAGCGCTCGCCGGACGGTTCGCCGCTCGTCGCCCATGCGTCCAGTGCCTTGCCATCGTGACCTTCCGCGCCTGCCAGGCGGTTCGTGAGGCTTGTTCGTGTGCCCCCCGCCCCGCGTCGAGTCCCGACCTCCGCGGGGCGGGGCGGCGAGAGACGAACCCGTTAATGGCCAGGTGGGAGAAGCATGGTGGGACGAACAGAGACGGGCGCGGGATGCGGGCCGGCTGCACGGGCGCCGTCAAGGCGGGACCTGCTGTGCGCGCGAGCGCCCGACGCTGGGGACTCCGGCGCCGGCGGGAACTCGCTCGCGCCGGGCGGAGATGGTGTGCGCCGGGTGCTGTGGGCGGTAGTCGTGCGTGGACCACGCGGCGCGCTGCTGGGCGTGATCGGGTTCTTCGCCACCCGGGCAGCGGCCTGGATGTACGTGCGGGATCGGCACTTCCCGGGCGCGCTGGTGCTTCCCGCCATGCCCGGCGGGGCGGAGCTAGCCGGATGACCGCCGATCAGCAGGCCGTCGAGCAGGACACGACGGATCCCGCGCTTGGCACGACGCTCGATCTGTCGGTGGCGCACCCCGCGCGGATGTACGACTACTACCTCGGCGGCAAGGACCACCTGCCGGCGGACCGGGCGGCGGCGGAGCAGGTCGTGGCAGCGGCGCCGGAGGTTCCCTCGGTCGCGCGTGCGAACCGGGACTTCATGGTCCGGGCGGCACGGTTCCTGGCGGCCGAGTGCGGGATCCGCCAGTTCCTCGACGTGGGCACGGGCCTTCCGACGAGTCCGAACCTGCACGAGGTGGTGCAGGGCATCGCTCCCGCATGCCGGGTCGTGTACTGCGACAACGACCCGGTGGTGCTGACGCACGCCCGTGCGCTGCTGACCAGCAGCCCGCAGGGGCGTACGGCCTACCTGAAGGCCGATCTGCGCGATCCGGCGCTCATCCTCGACGCCGCGGAACTGCGCGACGCCCTCGACTTCCACCAGCCGATCGCGCTGTTCCTCGTCGCGGTCCTGCACTTCCTCACCGACGACGACGGCGCGCACGCCCTGGTGCGCTCCCTGGTGGACGCCCTGCCGCCGGGGAGCTTCCTCGTCGTCTCCCACGCCACCGGCGACCTTGCGCCCCCACGGGTAGGGGAGATCCTCGACGCCTACGCGGCGTCGGCGGCGCCGCTGGTGCTGCGCGGCCTGGCGGACGTGTGCCGCTTCTTCGACGGCACCGACGTCCTCGATCCGGGCGTGGTGCGCCTGCCGCTGTGGAAGCCGGACACGCCACCCGCCGACGTCCACGCCGTGTGGGGGTACGGCGGTGTCGGCCGGAAAGCCTGATCCGTCCGCATCCGGCGGTACGGACATCAAGAAAGATCATGGAGGTTGTGGGTGCTGTCTGATCTACGCGCGGCGGGAGCGGCGAGTCTCGCCCCGGCGGCGGGGCTGTTCCTGCCCGAGCTGCACCACCGGCGCGACATCGGCCTGGACCTCGTCCAGGTCAACGCCCTCGCGGACCTGTGCCACGGCTACACCCAGAAAAGAGCGAAGATCAACCAGCAGATGACCCGGCTCGCCGGGGAACTGCTCGCCGGGATCCTGGCCGGCAAGGTCTGCAACGCCACAGCCCGCCAGCCGCTGACCGCGCACGCCGAAACCCGCGGCATCCTGTTCGCCGACGCCGAGAACCTCATGCTTGCCGCCCTCGCCGACGGCTACCGGCACCTGAGCGCCGAGCAGATCGACCGCGCGCTGGCGGTGCGGCGGGGACAGACGTCGGCCGGCTTCGACACGATCGCCGACGCGATGTACATGGACGAGGCGGCACCGAACCGCCTGTGAGCCGGTGACGGGCCGTACCCCCGACATCCCGCCCGTCACCACCCGGGAGGACCCGCGCCCGGCCGACCCCCTCGGCGGCCACGAGACCCGGGTCCTCCCACCCCCACCATTCCCGGCACCCCACGACGTGTCCGGCGTCCATGAGGCGTCCCAGGCCGGACACGCCACCGTGGGCCGACCGCACGACTCGGCCACCCTGGGCTAAACCCTGACCGTGGGTTCGGCCCATCGTCGTGTTCAGAGTCGGTCTGGCTCTCCGGACCTGCTGATCGTCTCCTCGACCGCGGCGAGCCTGCGGGCAATCTCGCCAAGACGGTCCTCAACCCGGGCGAGTACGGCGAGGATCTCCCCACCAGGATCCGCGGTGGACTCGCTGCCGGTGGGCGCGCTGGACAGCAGAACGTCGATGAGGTGGTTGTCCGGCCAGTCCAGGGCGCGGGCGATCGCGGTCAGGGTCTTGTTCTGCACCCGCCGGCCGGCGCCATGCTGAAGCTCGCGCAGCGTCGAGACCGACACCCCCGACACCCGCGCGAGGTCCTGCTGACCGATGCGGCGCCGGGCCATCCGCTCGTTGAGCGCCGCGGCGACGGCGGCCCAGTCCTCGCCGTCCACCGGACCACGAGTGCGATACACCCGCAGGGTTTTCCGGTCAGCCATGCGCGCATATTAGCGGCCGGTCGAAACGGGTGGCGGCACCGCCTGCGCGCCCATATCACCATGACATGAACCTATGCATCCCGCATGGGGAGCATCTCAAGGCTGCATCCAACGCTAAGTTGGCGGTTGATGCGCGCTTGCCGAGCGGAGCACTGTGTATCCGGCGGCCGGAACAACCGGCCGACTCGATGGAACACGGCGAGTGGAGGAATACACGGTGGCGGTTCCGCAGCGCATCCCGGCGCGCTTTGAGGACGTCTTTCCGCAGGGGGCATACGTGCTCGCGGTGGAGGCGGCGAACGACTTTGAAAAGGTGAAGGCGGGCCTGTCGGACGTCCAGGCCCGGGACAAGACCACCGGCGAGCGGGTCTGGACGGTGCGCGTCCTGGACGTGGACCCGGCGGCACGCAAGGCCGAGGTGAAGGTGAAGATGACCGGCGAGACTCCGCCCTCCCTGCCCGACATGCTGCCGGGAACGCCGTTCCGACCGGTGGTCTTCGACGGGCTGCTGGTCGTCCCCTACGTCGACACCAACGGGGCGCGACCCCGCCAGGAGTTCTCGCTGCGGGCCTCGGGCATGCGGCCGGCGACCATGGGCCGGCGTCCGGCGGTGGCGGCATGACCGGCCGGCGAGGTCCGGCGATCGACGGAGTCCGCTCGGCGTCTCACCTCGGGCTGCACGTCGGGGCGGACTGGTCGGCGGCCTGCCACGTGTACCCGGACCGGTCGCCGATCCTGACGGTCCGGCTCGGTCTGACCTCGGTCACGTTCTCGCCGGTGGCGAACGTGGTCACCTCGGATCACGTTGATTTCGCCTACGCGCTGATCGGGGCGGTGAACGACTACCTCGTCGAGTGCGAACGCATCCGGTTCGCTTCCAACGAAACCGCCGAACCGCGGGCCGCGTAACCCGCATTCAACCGACCTTTTCGGGCGGCCCGGACACCCGCGTGTTCCGGACTCCGGGCCGCCTGGAACTCCTTTCCCTCTCTTCTTCTGTCCCTGGTTTCGCGCGCTCGAAAGTGGGTGGTGTTGGCATGTCCAGAATCAATGGTGATCAGCGTTTGCCGCGGGTGCCGACGCGGGCGGACAAGGTCCGGGTGCCGGTGTGGATGCTGCTGGTCGCGCTGGCGTTCAAGGGTTTGTGGCTGGCGTTGCGGGGCTGCTGGCGGCATCGGGTCGTGGTCGGCGTGACCGTCGGGGTGCTTCTGGTCGTGCACCGGGTCGGCCTGGCCGGGCTCGGCGCCCTCGTCGGCGGGCTGGCGCTGGTGGCGGTGGTGTGGTGGCGGGTGCATGGCCGGTCGTTCTGGCCGGTGGCCTGGTGGCTGTGGGGCCGTGCCCGGTTGACGTTCGTCTACCGGTGGCGGTGGAAGCCGGCGATGGTCCATACCGACCTTGCGATTCGCATGCCCGCCTCGACCGGTGATCAGGTGACCTTCGACGAGTACTTTCCCCGGATCCGGTCCATCCGCTCGTCGCGGTCGGTGGACGTGCTGCGGGTGGAACTGCTGCCCGGTCAGACCCCGGCGACCTGGGCGGAACAGGCCGAAGCGCTGCGCCACGTGTTCCGGGCTCGGCGCTGCCAGGTCCACGGGGAGACGACCCGGTTCGTGCGGGTCTCCTTCCACCGTCACGACCCGCTGACCCGCCCGGTGCCCCCGGCAAGCCTCGACGACGCGGACGGTGCCGACCCTGACCCGGCCAGCACTGCCCCTCGTGCCGGTGCCGGGGATGTGGGCCGGCTGGTGGCGGGCCTGTCGGCGGTGCCGGTGGGACGTTGCGAGGACGGGGCGGCCTGGACCCTGCCGGTGCGTGGGTCGCATGTGCTGATCGCGGGGGCGACCGGGGCGGGTAAGGGCTCGGTGCTGTGGGGGCTGCTGCGCGGCCTCGCCCCGGCGGTACGCGCGGGGCTGGTGGAACTGTGGGTGTGCGACCCGAAGGGCGGGATGGAGCTGGCCTTCGGCCGTCCCCTGTTCACCCGCTTCGCCACCACCACGGACAGCATCGCGGATCTGCTCGACGACGCGGTAGCCCGCATGCAGGACCGCACGGCCGCGCTGGCGGGGAACACCCGCCTGCACACGCCCACCACCGTCGAACCGTTGATCGTGGTGGTGGTCGACGAAATCGCCTCGTTGACCGCGTATGTGACCGATCGGGAGTTGAAGAAGCGGATCGGGGCGGCGTTGCCGCTGCTGCTGTCCCAGGGCCGCGCCCCCGGCGTCGTGATCGTCGCCGCGGTGCAGGACCCGCGTAAGGAAGTGCTGCCGTTCCGCGACCTGTTCCCGGTCCGTGTGGCGCTGCGGATGACCGAAACCGACCAGGCCGACCTTGTTCTTGGTAACGGTGCCCGGGAACGCGGTGCCCGCGCTGACGAGATCCCCCGCGCGCTGCCCGGGGTCGGCTATGTGCTGCACGACGGCAACCCCGACCCGGTCCGGGTCCGCGCCGGCTACATCGACGACGTCGAGATCGGCCGGATCGTCACCCACTACCGGCCTGCTCGGGGCGGCTGGACACCAGACGTGGCCAACTACCTCGACGACGGCGACGACTCCGACCCGTTCGACGACCTCGACCGGGCCGCGTGAGCCGACCGGACCCGCACACGACGGCGAACCCGGACCCCTGCACCCTCCTTCCCTCCCTGCCGGCCTGTGCGACCTGCGGCCATTCCCTCGTCGCGCACGGCCGGCGGGGCTGCCTGGCCGACTGCGCCGGTCTGCGCTGCGGCTGCACCCGCTACACCGACCCCGTCCCCGATGCCTCGGAGGATCCCCCTGCCGATGACCTCCCCCACCGCCACCCCGGACCACCTCCCCCCGGCGCACCGTGATCCGGCCACCCGCGGCCCGGCCCTCTCTGGCCCGGTGGATCGGCCTGGGTCGCGGGCGGCACGGATGCGCTCTCCGTTGGCCCGTCAGGTCGTCGAGGCGGTCGCGGTGGACAACGGGGTGTGTGTCCGACCGTTGGCGATGCGCCGGACGAGCCTGGACACCGGCGAAACGCAGATCATCCCCGTCCCCTGCGGCGCCACCCTGGCATCGAAATGCCCGCCGTGCGCGGAACGGTCCCGGCGGCTGCGGATGGCCCAGTGCAAGACTGGATGGCATCTGGACGACGAACCGGTTCCCGACCCGGATCCGGCGTCGAGCGACGCGAAAGCGATGGCGGTGCTGCGGGCGGACCTGGAGCAGGCACGCGGCGACGTCCTGGCGGTCGGCGACGTCGACCAGGTCGCAGAGATCGACCAGATGATCGGCCAGGTCGACCAGGAACTGTCAGACCTCGGCGTCCGCGGGCGGATCGCTCCGGCTGACCGGGACCGGCCGCGCCGGGTCCGCTCGACGAAACGCCGCCAGGACGCGCCCGATCTGCCTCGGCTGCCGGTCGAGCGGCGCACGGTGGGCCGGACGTTCACCGCACCGGATGGGACGGTGTGGCGCCCGTCGATGTTCCTCACCCTGACCTGCGACACCTACGGCCGTGTCCGCTCGGACGGCACCCCCGTGGACCCGGCTGCCTACGACTACCGGCGGGCAGCGCGGGACGCGATCCACTTCCCGAAGCTGCTCGACCGGTTCTGGCAGAATCTGCGCCGCGCGGTCGGCTGGGATGTCCAGTACTTCGCCGCCCTCGAACCGCAGCGCCGGTTGGCGCCCCACCTGCACGCGGCGATCCGCGGCACCATCCCCCGGGCGATGCTGCGCCTGGTGGCGGCTGCCACCTACCACCAGGTCTGGTGGCCGCCATCCGACGAACCGGTCTACCTGGACGGTCACCTTCCCGTCTGGGACGACACCACCGGCGGCTACCTCGACCCGACCACCCGGGAGGCGCTGCCCTCGTGGGATGCGGCGCTTGATGCGATCGGCGAGGACGACGAACCCGCTCACGTCGTCCGCTTCGGCCCGCAGCTCCGCGCCGATGGGGCGACGGCGAACTCGGCGAACACCGGCCGGATGATCGGCTACCTCACCAAGTACCTGACGAAGTCCCTCGACGCCTGCCATGCCGTCGACACCGACCGGCAGCGGGCTCACGTCGACCGGCTCGCCGACGCGCTGCGCTACGAACCGTGCTCCCCGACGTGCGCGAACTGGCTGCGCTACGGCCTCCAACCCCGCAACCCCCGCAAGGGCCTGGCCCCCGGCCGCTGCACCGGCAAGGCGCACCGGCGGGAAACGCTCGGCTTCGGCGGGCGGCGCGTGCTGGTCTCCCGCCGCTGGTCCGGCAAGACGCTGACCGACCACCGCCACGACCGGGTCGACTTCATCCGCCAGCAACTCGCCGCCCTCGGTGCCACCGGCACCGGCCCGGCCGCACCCGACACCGACCCGGCCCGGCTCGCCTGGACCCTGCTACGGCCCGGGGACCCGGCCGCGCCCCGCCGCGAGCACCTGATCCTGCACGCCATCGCCCAACGCCAGACCTGGCGCGCACAGCTCGGTATCGGTGCGGGCCTCGGCGGGAGTTCGGCAACGGGACCGCCGCTCGCGGACGCTGCCTGACTCCGTCCGCCCGCGAACCCGGGAGAACCGCATGACCAAACTGCTGCTCACCCCGACGGAAGCCGCTGACCTGCTCGGCGTCAGCCGCAGCACCATCTACGAACTCCTGAACAGCGGCGACCTCGAATCCGTCCACATCGGCCGATCCCGCCGCATCCCCTCCGCGTCACTACACGCCTTCGTCAACCGGCTGCGCGGCCTCGACGACGGACAGGCAGCGTGAGGAGGAGAGCCGGTGCACGCGCGGTACGGGCGCCACCATCAGCGGTGCTGTCTGCCCTCGTCCGGCCGGTGTTCGGCAATCCAGCGTTCGATGTCCTCGGTATGCCAGATCCGGCCGGCGGCCAGCTCCGCGACAGGCTTGGGGAAGGTCGGATCCTGGGCCGCTATCTGGCTGACCCGTTGCCGGCTGACACCGAGCCGCTTCCCGATCTCGGCGGCTCCCATGAGGTGATGCACACCAGCACACTACTTGACGGTTGCCTAGTCCAGCGTCCACACTCGACATCACGCGCTAGGCAACCGTCAAGCGCAGGCGGTCCCGGCGGGTGCGCCAACACCCGGCCGGGACCTTGATCCCCATCCTGAGTGCACAGGAGAGAGACCCATGCCCATCTTCCCGCCCGACGGTCCCGCCGCGGGGCCGACCCCCGCCGGAATCCCGCCGCTGGTCGTGGCCAGTCTGATCAGTCCCGGCGTGTACGCGCTGACGCTGCGCCCCGGTGCGGACGCCCGCGACGTCGCCGAGATGCTGGCCGGTCTGCCCGTCGATGCGTTCCTGACCGAGCACTTCGGCGAGATCGACCTGACCATGGTCTTCCGCACGGTGCCCGACGGCCCGCACCCCGAGCCCACCGGCGGCACCACCCCCACGGCGCCGGCAGCGGCAAGCGGAACCCGCCCGTAGCGGATCCCCTGCCCCACCCATTTTTCTTCCGTTCTCTGGTAGCGCCTCAAGCTGTCGGGGCGACGGGCGGGTCAAGGGTCGGCCGTAGGCCGATCGCGTAGCGACGCGAAGCGCCCTTGACCCGTTCGGCGGCCCGGCAGACCATCTCAGCGCCAGAGAACGGAAACCCCCCACTCGCGCGGACAACGCCACCTGCGACCCGCGCGACCGTTCTTTCGGCAAGGAGCCAAATCCCGCATGTCCACTCACTTTCCCGCGACCCCGCCGGTGAGCCTGACTCAGGCATTGCATGACCACCTCGACCGGGCAGGCCGCGGCCAGGGACGCGCCTACCCCCAGCACGACGGAGAGACCAAGTTCGCCTGCGACATGGAGGACAGCCCCTACGGCTGCCCCTGGTGCGACTCGGTCGAATGGCCCGACGGCAACCCCCTGGACGCTGCCTGATGGCCGCGCGCAAGGGCCGGCGCGGCGCCGGTGAGGGAGCCATCTACAAGGACACCTCCGGCCGCTGGCGGGCCACAGTGGATCTCGGTTGGAAGGACGGCAAGCGGCAACGCAAATACCTGTCCGGGAAGACCCGGGCCGACGTCGCGGAGAAGCTGCGCAAGCTCCGGCGGCAGCAGGAGGACGGCGTCAAGGTCGTCACCGGCGACAAGCCGCTCACGGTCGAACAGTGGCTGACGTTCTGGCTCGACACGATCGCCGGCCGCAGAGTGCGCCCGTCCACCCTCGCCACCTACCGCGGATACGTCCACAACCGAATCGTTCCAGAACTCGGCGGATACCGGCTCGACCGACTCGAACCCGAGCATCTGGAATCCTTCTACGCCGCGTGCGAGTCGGAGGGATTGGCGCCGGCGACCGTGCTCCAGATGCACCGGATCATCTCCCGCGCACTGAAGATCGCGCACCGGCGCGGGAAGGTCGCACGCAACGTGGCCACCCTCGTGGACGCCCCCTCTGTCCAGCGGGAGGAGGTCAACCCGCTGACGGCGAAGGAGGCACGGGCAGTCCTCGACACCGCCAAGGGCGGACCCAACGCGGCCCGCTGGTCCGTGGCTCTCGCCCTCGGGCTGCGCCAGGGGGAAGCCCTCGGCCTGGCCTGGGACGCGGTGAACCTCGACAGCACACCCGCGACGCTGACCGTCCGCCAGGCACTCCAGCGCCGTGCCTGGGCGCACGGCTGCGACGATCCGAAATCCTGCGGCCTGCCTCGTCGATGCCCGCGACGCACCGGCGGCGGACTCGTCATCGTCCACCCGAAGTCCCGGGCAGGCCGGCGAACCATCGTCCTCCCGCCCGGCCTGGCGGCCGACCTGCGCACACACCGCGTGACCCAGCAGCGTGAAGCAGAGGCGGCCGGCGACGCCTGGCGCAACGACCACGGGCTCGTCTTCACGCAACCCACCGGCCACCCCCTCGACCCCAGCGCCGATCACCGAGCCTGGAAGAACCTCCTGAAGGCCGCGGGAGTCCGCGCCGCCCGTCTCCACGACGCGCGCCACACCATGGCGAGCCTGCTACTCGCGCAGAAGGTCCACCCGCGGGTCGTCATGGAGATCATGGGCCACTCGCAGATCAGCCTGACCCTCGGCACCTACAGCCACGTCGCACCCGAGCTCTCCACCGACGCGGCCGACCGGATGGGAGCCGCCCTCTGGGACACCGAGCCCACGAGCAATGACGACAGCGGAGACGACGAGACGAAGGACGCGGGCGAGGACGACGAGACGAGGGATCCAGGCAAGGGCGACCCCCGGTAGGCCAGTGCGCCGTGTGGCTGCCACCCTGGCTGCCACCAAAGATCCTTGATCTACGACATCGCCGGCGGCCGGGGGTCCGGGGGTCGCCCCCCGGGCAGACATAACGGCAGGTAGCGAAGCTGATCAAAGATCAGCGAGCATGGAAGGTGAGCGCGTGGGGCGGGTGGGGCTCGAACCCACGACCGACGGATTATGAGTCCGCTGCTCTGACCGGCTGAGCTACCGCCCCATGGACACGATTCCCCGTCTGATGGCAGGTCATCGGTCGCCAAGTGCGTACAGCCTAGCGGTTGGGCCGGCGGTGTGCGGTGGCCACCGGACCGCGAGGGCCGATCCGGGGCGGGCCGCGGGCGAGATGGACGGAGGCCGCCGGATCCGCCGGACACGGCGGGCCGATGAGGCTGATGAGACTGATGAGACAGCGGGACAGCGGTTCAGATCGTCAGGCGGTAGACGCGCATACGGCCGTCCGAGCTGCCGACGGCCAGTGGGTCGTTGCGCGGGGAGAACGCCAGGGAGGTGACGCGGTGGCCGACCCTGGTGAGGGCTCCGGCCGGTTCGGGAAGGTCGGGATGGCGGACGTCCCACAGCCGCATCGTGTCGTCATCGCCGCCGGTGGCGAGCAGCCGGCCGTCCGCGGAGAACGCCACCGCCCGGATGCGGTCACGATGGGCATCCATGCGGGCAAGGTGGATCGGTGCGGCGCCGGGGTCGTCGTCCGGCTGGCGCCAGAGGCCAATGGACATGTCGTCGCTGCCGGTCGCGATGAGATGGCGTCGCGGGGGAGTAGGTGAGTGGCCAGACGTTGTCGTCGTGCCCGGTGAGGTCGACAGGTTCCGGCCCCGGACGCCCAGCCCGCCACCGGTCCGCGGCGCGTCGCCGCTGAAATCCGGCGTCTCCGGAGCCACTGGCGTCCAGCCTGGCGGGGCAACGGTCGGTAACGGGAGGATGACATCACTTGGCGGGTGACCGGGACGCGGGGTCGATAGGGAAGCATGGGGCGGGATCGCACTGGTCGCTCGCACATCATGTGTGACCTCGCCACGAGCGGCCGGGTGGGGCATCGCGTGGCGACGCGGGGCCCGCGGCGTGGCCAGGGCGCCACGGCGCGGCGCGGCCGGGCCGTCGCGAGGTCGTCCCACGGCGGCGTTCCGGATACGGAGACACGCACGAGGACGAGGTGACGTATGATCGCTACCCCCGCCGTCGTCGCACACGGCGAGAACGAGACCAGCACCAGCACCAGCACCAGCACCAGCACGGAACGCCTGCCGGCGCCGGACGAGCAGACGCTCGACCGGTTGATCGCCTACTGGAACGCGGCGAACTACCTGACGGTCGCGCAGATCTACCTGCGGACGAACCCGCTGCTGCGGGAGCAGCTGACCCCCGCGCACATCAAGCCCCGGCTGCTCGGCCACTGGGGGACGTCCCCGGCGCTGAACCTCGTCTACGTCCACCTGAACCGGCTGATCGCCGAGACCGGCCAGGACGCCCTCTACGTCGCCGGCCCGGGGCACGGCGGTCCGGCGCTGGTCGCCAACACCTACCTCGAGGGCACCTACTCGGAGATCTACCCGCGCGTCTCGGCGGACACGGCCGGCCTGACGAGGCTGGTCGCCCAGTTCTCCACCCCGGGTGGCATCCCCAGCCACGTCAGTGTCCCGACGCCGGGCTCCATCCACGAGGGCGGCGAGCTCGGCTACGCGCTCGTGCACGCCTTCGGCGCCGTCTTCGACAACCCGGACCTGCTGGTCACGGCCGTCGTCGGCGACGGCGAGGCGGAGACGGGGCCGCTGGAGGGCAGCTGGAAGGGCATCTCGTTCCTCAACCCGGCGCGGGACGGCGCGGTGCTGCCGATCCTCAACCTCAACCAGTACAAGATCGCCAATCCGACGGTGCTGGGTCGCCGTAGCCGCGAGCAGGTGACGGCCTTCCTCCACGGGCACGGCTACGACACGCTGTGGGTCGAGGGCGACGACGTCCGCGAGGTCCATCGCGCCTTCGCAGAGGCCCTCGCCGACGCGCACCACGCCATCCGACAGATCCAGCACGAGGCTCGACGACCGGACGCACCTCCGCTCACGGCCACCCCGCGCTGGCCGGCGATCGTGCTGCGCACGCCGAAGGGCTGGACGGGCCCGCACGAGGTCGACGGCGTCCGGGTGGAGGGCACGTTCCGCGCCCACCAGGTGCCGCTCGCCGGCGTCCGGGACAACCCGGCGCACCTCGCCCAGCTGGAGCGGTGGCTGCGTTCGTACCGGCCGGACGAGCTGTTCGACGAGGACGGGCGCCTCGTCGCCGACCTCGCGGACCTCGCCCCGCGCGGGGACAAACGCCTCGGCGCGACGAGCTACGCCAACGGCGGACGGCGCACCGTCGCGCTGACGATCCCGGACTGGCGCGACTACACCCTGCCCATCGACCCGGCGCGCCGCGGCGCCGACCCGTACGAGACGACCCGCGCGCTCGGTGAACTGCTGCGCGACGTCTACCGGGACAACCCGACGACGTTCCGCGCGTTCAGCCCGGACGAGCTGGCCAGCAACCGGCTCGGCGCGATCCTCGACGTCACCGACCGCTGCCTGGTCGCCCCGATCGACCCGCTCGACGACCGGGTCTCCCCCGACGGCCGGGCAATGGAGGTGCTCTCCGAGCACCTGTGCCAGGGCTGGCTGGAGGCGTACACGCTCACCGGGCGGCACGGGCTGTTCGCCACCTACGAGGCGTTCGCGATGGTGTCGGCGTCGATGCTGATCCAGCACGCCAAGTGGTTGCAGGAGGGGGCGCGCCTGGCGTGGCGGGAGCCGGTGCCGAGCCTGAACGTGCTGCTGACCAGCACCTGCTGGCGCAACGACCACAACGGCTTCTCCCACCAGGGCCCGGGCCTCATCGACACGGCGCTGTCGCTGTCCGGCGAGGTGGTGCGGGTGTGGCTGCCGCCGGACGCGAACAGCCTGCTGTCGGTGGCCGACCACTGCCTGCGCAGCCGCGACCATGTGAACCTGCTCGTCGCCGACAAGCAGCCACATCTGCAGTACCTGACGGCGGACGAGGCGGCCGAGCACGCGGCCCGCGGCGGGTCTGTCTGGGACTGGGCCGGCACCGAGTCGGAGCTCGGCCGTTCGCCGGACGTCGTCCTCGCCGGCATCGGCGATGTGCCGACGATGGAGATCCTGGCCGCCGCCGAGCTGCTGCGCCGCTTCGTGCCGAGCCTGTCCGTCCGCGTCGTGAACGTCATCGACCTGATGGCACTGCTGCGTCCCGACCTGCATCCGCACGGTTTCTCCGCGCCGCTGTTCCGTGCACTGTTCACGGATCAGACGGATGTCGTCGTCGGCTTCCACGGATACCGCCGGGCCGTCCACCAGCTGCTGCACGGACGTCCGAACTCGGGCCGTTTCCACGTCCGCGGATTCGAGGAGCAGGGCACCACCACCACGCCGTTCGACATGGTGGTCCGCAACAATGTCAGCCGGTATCACCTGGCCCGGCTCGCGGTCGAGTTCGCCCGCACCACCGCACCCGGTTCCGACCGGCTCGTCACCCACTGCGAGACCCAGTTGGAACGCCACCACGACTACGTCCGCGAACACCTCGAGGACCTGCCCGAGATCCGCGACTGGGTCTGGCCGGGCGCCACGGTGACTCCCCCGCGCGACTGACGGCGGACCTTCCCAGGCGGGGCCGCCGGGCCATCATCCGAGGCCCGGCTGCCAGGCATTCCGAGGTCGTGTGCCCGCGCGCCGGGCCGGCGGACGTCCACGGCCGTCGGCCCGGCAACCGGGTCGCACGGCCGTCGGTACCGCCGCACCTGGCCGCGGGTCGCGCGGGTACTCCGACCCCCGCCGCGCGGTCGCTATGACTCTCGACGCACTGCGCGCCGTCACGCAGGATTGACGTCATGCGATGGATCACGGGAGCGGGGAGTCTGATCGAGCTGCTCAACCTCGCCGTCGAGGAGGAATACGGCGATTTCCTGCTGCGGGTGACAGCCGCCGACGGAACCGAGATCGGTTCCTTCGCCACAGTCACCGACCTGCAGAACAACGTGAACCTTGACGGGCTGCGCAGCGTCGACGACCGGGAGTTCGAGGGCCTGCAGAGGGTGTGACGCGACCGTTTGGCCGGCCCGACCGTGGGGGCGGACTTGCCGATGTGGCCGCGCGGCTGATCTCATGGTCGGCGAGCGGAGAAGAACCGTCGCGCACCTTCGCGGCGCGGCCTGGACGGGAGAAGGTCCGATGCTCATCCGCAGCGATCCATTCCGTGATCTGGACCGGCTCACACAGCAGATGTTCGCCGCGATGTCGCGGCCGTCGGCGATACCGATGGACGTCTACCGGCTCGGCGACGACTATCTCGTGCACCTGGACCTGCCCGGCGTCGACCCGGCCTCGATCGACCTGTCCGTCGAGCGGGACGTGCTGACCGTCGCCGCCGAACGCCGCTCCCCCGTCGCCGACGGCACGCCGATGCACATCGCCGAGCGCCCGAGCGGCCGGCTCAGCCGCCGCCTGCACCTCGGCGACGCCCTCGACAGCGACCGCATCGAGGCCCGCTACGACGCCGGCGTCCTCACCCTGCGCATCCCGGTCACCCCGGCGGCCCGCCCGCGTCGCATCGCCGTCCACGCCCCGAACACCCTCACCGCCCGGTCCACGCCCCGCGCGCTGGAGGCCTGAACGGGACGCACGACTCCCGACCGGGACACGCGGCTCCGAACAGACAGCTACAGCGTCCTGACGATGTCCCGCAGCTCGGGCCAGGGGAAGATGGTGTTCTCCCGGCCCGCCTGATCAGCCCCGCCGCGGGGATCTCCGGGTGCGCCGAACACCAGCCGGACGCCCCATTCCCGCAACGCGGCCAGGCTCGCCGCGTAGGCGGGATGCCCGGCCAGCGCGCTGTTCGGGTACGGCGCCACAACAATGGGCAGACCGGCGCCGAGCGCCTCGTTGAGCAGGCCGAGGGCCAGGGTATCGGAGATACCGGCCACCAGTTTGTTGACGGTGTTGAACGTCGCCGGGGCCACGACGAAGGCGTCGGCCGGCGGCAGCACGTCCGGCTCTCCCGGCCGCTTGTACTCGGCGCGGACGGGATGGCCGGTCAGCTCGGCGAGCCGCTCGACGTCCACGAACCCGGTCGCCGCCGGCGTGACAACGGCACACACATCCCAGCCCACACCGCGTGCGTGCGTGACGAAGTCCGGCAGCTCCGCCGCCGGATATCCCCCACACGCCACGACATAGAGCACCCGACTCCCGCCGGCCATCGACCCCTCCCCGGCGAACCCGGTCGGTCCGCTTCCTGAGCATCATCCCGCCAGGGTGCACCTCCAGGCGAGCGAACCGCCGCGGCGACCTGGAGCGAGCATCGCCCGGCGGCCACCAGGCTTTCCGGAGAAGCCGTTCCTGTATGCGCCGATGTCACCGTCCTGCCGAATCCCGGACAGAAACACGCGCCGAAAACCAGGTCGCACACTTTCCGACCAGGGACCTCACCTCTGTTCCGATGCCCCGGGGCGGGGGTGGCATAATGCGAAACGGGTCGGCATGGGGGACGACCCGAAACGGGGGTACGGCGTGGCGGCGGGCTGGCATTTCTTTCTGTCCTGCGCCAAGGATGATCTCTCCTGGGGTGCGTGGCTCGCCTGGGAGCTGGAGTCCGCGGGTTATCACGTCCTGTTCCACGGCTGGGATGTCGTGCCCGGATCGAACACGAGTACGCATATTCAGGACGGCCTCGTCAACGCGGAACGCACCATCATCGTTCTGTCGGCGGCGCACCTGCGGACCCTGGATGACTCACCGGGATGGCAGGCTGCCATCGCCGCCGACCCGTCGGCAGCGGATCGGCGCGTGGTACCGGTCCGGATCGAGGAATGCGACCTGCCGGGGCTGCTGAGCCGGCTCGCCCCGATCAACCTCTTCGGTCTCGCCGAGGACGACGCTCGGGCCACGCTCCTGACTCGCGTCCGGCACACGATCGACGGACGGGCGAAGCCCGCCTTCGCACCACCGTTTCCCCGCCGATCCGAGCCAGCCGCACCGCCCCGCGTCCAGCCCGCGTTCCCCACCGCTGCCCACATCGCCTCCCACCCACCGGGCGCCGGCACCACCTCCCACGACGAGGCCGACGTGGGGGCCGAGCCCGGCAGCCCCGTCCCGGCGCGCAGCGACAGAACTCCGACCGGCACCACCATGACGGCGCGCCTCGACGACGATCCGTCGGCCAGCGCGGATCCGCAGCGGCCGACGCGGCCAGGCGCGACAGGCACTCCGGCACCCTGCACGGCCACGGAAGCCGATACGACCACGGATGCAGAAGCCGATTCGGCCACGGAAGCCGATACGACCACGGATGCAGAAGCTGATTCGGCCACGGAAGCCGATACGACCACGGATGCAGAAGCTGATTCGGCCACGGAAGCCGATACGACCACGGATGCGGATGCGGGCACAGCCGCGGGCGCCGCGGACGATGGCCGTCCAAGGGCCAGTACGCGCGGCACTCCACGGCTGACCCCTCCGTCTCGTCAGGCTCAGGGCGGCCATCGAACCCGGACGACGCTGCCCTGGGCGGCGCTGCCCGCGGATCGCGTCGTGCAGCTGGCCGACACGACCGACGCGGCTGTCCGGTCCGCGCTCGACCCGCTGCCCGACGACGCCCCCGCCATCGTCGCCTACCGTCCACTCCCGATGGGCTCGCTCGCCGCCGGCCAGCGTGCGCTGCTCGCCGACCTGGAGGCCGTCGCCGCGACGATGTATCCGGCCTGGCTGCCCGGCGCCGAGCACATCGAGTCGGCGGGCGGCAGCGGGGCGGCAGCGGTCCGGGCCCTGGCCAGGCGTGCCGCCACCGAGGCCGACGTCTTCGCCCCCTATCTCGCCGAGCTCGCCGAACGCGCGCTCCGCGGATCCCCGGCCCCGCGGGCGTCGACGTTTCCGCCCGACGTGCGCGCCGCCGGCGCGGCCTGGGCGATCGCCCGCGGGTTCCAGCGGCAACGGCTGGTGCTGCTGGTCGACCCCTCCGCGCCGACCGTGCCCATCGGCGACCAGAAGCGCCTACTTGAACTGCTCACCTGGTTCACCTACCAGGGACGGGCGGGTGTCTGGCTCACCGCTCGCCCCGCCGACGCGTCCGGCGGGCGGACGAGGGCGCTGGCGTGCCCCGCCAGTGGCCGCCCGCATCCGGTGGACGGGCCGGTTCCCACAGTGCCGTGGCCAGCCGGTCCGCGCCGCACCCCGCGGCCAGCTCGTGCGCCCGCGGGTCAGGCGAGTGCGGCGCCCGGCGGTGCCGCGCCGCGATCCTCGTCGAGCCGAACGTCGCCGGCCCGATCCTCGCTGACCCGAACGTCGCCACCGCGCTCGACGCCACCGCGAGCGACGCCCGCGCCGCCATCCGACGAACCCGCCGTCTCCCGGACGCCCTTCGCGGGCTCCGGGTCGGGAGCCACCGCGCGACGGTCTCCAGCCGGCGCGTCCGGTGCCCGGGCGATGCTGCCCGCGGTGGTGGGACAGCCCCACCCGGCGAGCCGCGCGGAACGCCGGCTTGAGAACGCCCTGACCGCTCGGCCATGGGCGGGCGGTCGGGCCTGGAACCAGCCGTACCGGTCGACGCCGCTGTCCGACCTCCACTACCTCGACCTGATCTGGCGGGCCGAGCGGCTGGTCGTCGAGGTGGACGGTCCGGAGCACCGCGGCCTGTCGCACTACGAGAGCGACCGGCGGCGCGACAACGAGCTCCAGTTCGACGGATTCGTCGTCCTGCGTTTCACCAACAGCCGGATCTTCGACGACGTCGACACCGTCGTCGACGAGATCGAACGCCACGTCCAGGCGTCTCGCCAGACGCCGGAAGAAAGGAAAGGGAAGTCCCATGACCCGCGACGCGGCGGCGAACCGCGACAGATCCGCCCTCACCGACCGTGAGGCAGCCATCCTCCTGGTCCTGCTCACCCAGGACCAGCCCGTCTCGAACACGGTGCTGAAGAACACGCTGGGCTTCACGCTGACGGGCGCGGAGCGTCGTCGGCTCAACGACCTGCGGCTCGTCGAGAGCGGCAAGGTGCCCGGGCACGGCAACGTCATCTTCCACGAGGTCACCGACGCTGGCTGGGCCCGCGCCCAGCAGGAGATGGCGCCGCGGGCGACGGCGCCCACCGGGACGGTGCCCTCCTCGTTCCTGTTCGCCATCGCCGCCGTCATCCACCGGTTCGTCGGCCGCCAGCGCCTGGCGGCCGGCGACGTCTTCCGCTCCGAGCCGCCACCCGTGCCAACTCGTCCCGCCGCCGTCCCTGCCGCCGCCCCCGACAGCGGTCCCGCGGTTGTCGCGGCCGGCGACCGCGGGACGGCGACGGCGACGAACGGGTCGGCGGCCGACGCGGCACGAACGGCGGCCGCCTCGGCCGAGGATCTGGAGTTGGCGATCCGGGCGGCCTATGCCCGGCTGGCCAGCGGGCCCTTCGACTGGGTCCGGCTCGCACTCGTGCGACCACTGCTCGGCGACGCGGCGAAACCGGGGGTGGACCGCGTGCTGCGCCAGATGGCGCGGCAGCCTGACGTCCGCATCGTGCCGGACGAGGACCAGAAGTCGCTCACCGCGGCCGACCACGCGGCGGCGGTGCGCATCGGTGACCACGACAGCCACCTGCTGCTGATCGGCTCGGCATGATCAGCGAACTGGACGCCCTCGCTGCCATCACGCTCGGCTGGGTGCATGATCTCGACGACGTCTGGCACACCTCGCCGGTGCACGTTGACGGCGTGCACACCCAGCAGCGCACCAGAATCCTGGCCAAGCTCGACCAGACCACCGCCCGCAACCCCATCGGCGTCGTCATCCAGGGCCAGGCCGGCACCGGCAAGACCCACCTGCTCGGCTGGACGCGCCAGCAGGTCGTGGCCCGCGGCGGCTACTTCTTCCTGCTCGGCGCGCCCAGCGGCGAGAACTTCGGCGCGGGCGTCGTCAGCGCGATGCTGGCCGACCTGTGGCGGGAACTCGACGGGGAGACGCAGGCGGACAGATTCCTGCGCCGGCTCTGCGAGCAGCTCGCCCTGCCGCCCAGGGTGGCCGCCGCCCTCCTCGGTGATGCCACGCTGCGTCCGAAGCATCTCAAAGACCTCCTCACCGCGTTCGGACGGCGCTATCCGGCGCTGATCCGACAATGTCGCGAAACCCTCGCGGCTTTCGTCCTGTACAAGGCGGGCACCTTTGACGACATCCCCGTCGGTGATGCGTACCTGCGCTCGTTGAGCGAACAGGAGCCGGGCGAGCGGGCGCGCTGGGGAATCCGATCCGAGGCCCGGCCGCCCATGGAGATCGTCCATGACCTGTCCCGGCTGCTGGCGCTGACCGGCCCCAGCATCCTCGCCATGGACCAGATCGACGGGGTCGTGACCGAGGCGCCGGTACGCGGCGACGGTCCGCCCGCCTCCGGCGACGGTGATCTGTATCTGAACGCGCTGGCGAACGGCCTGCTGGTCCTGCACGAACGCACCGAACGAACGCTGTGCCTGCTCACCTGCCTACCGGCGACCTGGATCAGATTCCGTGAGCGAGCGGTGACGTCGCTTCGCGACCGCTTCAGTGACGGCATGCCGCTGAGCAGACTGGATGATCCGGCGATCACCTCCACGATCGTCGAGCGCCGGCTTGGCGAGGAGTTCGGCCGGATCGGCTTCATCCCGCCCTATCCGACCTGGCCGGTGGCCCGCGCGGCCTTCGACGGGGCTCCTCAGTACACACCGCGCGAGCTGCTCCAACGCATCGTCCGGCATGTGGACGAATGCCTGGCGGACGGCGTGGTCCGCGAACTGCACGATTTCACGGACCAGGTGCCGGGCAGACTGCGCGACCAGGACGACATCATCGTCATGGCCCCGCGCACCGACGACGTCAGCAGAGCCGAGGACGAGGACGACGTCGACGGCGATCGGCAGGAGGACACCGACCAGGACGTCCAGGGACCCGACGGTGGCGGGCCCCGCATCGGCGCTGATCCCGCGCTGCTCGTGGCCATCGACGCGGAGTTCGCCGGGCTGCGCACCGAGGTTCCGGCCGTCATCCCGGCCAACGAGGACTTCGTCGTACCGGCGCTGCTGAACGCCGGGCTCACCGCGTGGATCGCCGAGAACGGCGCGGCCGGCGCCGACTTCGATCTCGATCCGAGCCCGAGCACCCGACCGCCGCTGCACGCCCGGCTCTCGCGCACCCTCGACCGGGACACCGGCGAACAGGCGCACTGGTGCTTCCGCGCGATCACCGCCAGCCACGGCAACGCGATCCTGCCCCGCATCACGACCGCGTGCACCAGCGCCGGCATCGTCGCCGGCAACCCGCGCCGCCAGCTGTTCCTGCTGCGCGGCGCCGACTCCGAGTGGAGCAGGGGGGCGAAGACCCAGCAGGCGCTCACCGCCTTCGCCGACGCCGGCGGTCGCCTGCTGCCCCTGGACCCGGACGACCTGGCCACCTTCACCGCACTGCGGACGCTGCTCGACCAGCGCCGGCCCGGACTGCGCGACTGGCTGACCTCGCGCCGCCCGGCCAGCACCACCTCCCTGCTGCGCACCGCCCTGGCCAACGCGACCGGAGCCAGGGGTGCGACCGGCTCGACGGCAGAGGTGGCCGCGTCGGACGGCCTCGGGGCGCGGAAACGCGGGTCCACCGCCGCGGTGCCGCCGACGACGTCCACGCCCGCATCGGCATACACCTCGACATCCACACCCGCGTCCGCCTGGGCGCCCACGCCCATGTCGACGTCCAGGTCCGCGTCGACGTTCGTGCTCGGGGCGGCGTCCGCCGACGGCGCGTCGGCGCGTGTCGATCTGTCGGTGCTGCGGCGGCACGTGGCGATCTTCGCGGGCTCGGGGTCGGGGAAGACCGTCCTCATCCGGCGCCTCGTCGAGGAGTGCGCGCTGCGGGGCGTATCGTCGATCGTGCTCGATCCGAACAACGACCTGGCCCGCCTCGGCGACGCCTGGCCGGCCTCGCCGTCCGGCTGGGCCGACGCAGACGCGGACGCCGCCGCCGAGTACCTGGCCGCGACCGACGTGGTGATCTGGACGCCGCGCCGGGACGGAGGCCGGCCGCTGAGTTTCCAGCCGCTGCCCGACTTCGCGAGCCTGCGCGACGATCCCGACGAGTTCGAGGCCGCGATCGACGCGGCGGTGGCGACCCTGGCCGCCCGGGCGAACGTCACCGGCAACACCGCCCGGGCCAGCGTGGGCCGCGCGATCCTCACCGCGGCGCTCCGTCACTTCGCCCGCGGCAACCGCACGGGACTGGCCTCGTTCGTGGACCTGCTGGCCGACCTTCCGGACGGCATCGTCGAGGGCCTCGACCACACGAACAAACGGCCGATCGAGCTCGCGCAGGCGCTGCGGGCCGCGATGGTCACCGATCCGCTGTTCGGCGGCCAGGGGGAGCCTGTCGACCCGGCGACGCTGCTGCGCCCGGCGGACGGCCGGCGAGCCCGGATCTCGGTGATCAGCATGGTGGGGCTGCCCCAGGACGAGCAGCGGCAGAGCTTCGTCAACCAGCTCCAGCTCGCCCTGTTCTCCTGGGTGAAACGCAATCCCGCCGGCGAGCGGCCCCTCGGCGGCCTGTTCGTGATGGACGAGGCGCAGACGTTCGCCCCCGCCGGGCCGACGACGGCCTGCACCGCCAGCACGCTGGTCCTCGCGTCGCAGGCCCGCAAGTACGGCCTCGGGCTGGTGTTCGCGACCCAGGCACCGAAGAACCTGCACAACGGCATCCCGGGCAACGCGACGACCCAGCTGTTCGGCCGGCTCAACGCGCCGACGCAGATCGACGCCGCCCGCATGATGGCCCGCAACGCCGGCGGTGACGCGCCGGACATCGGCCAGCTCGGCGTCGGCGAGTTCTACGCCACCAGTGAGTCGCTGGCCTTCGAGAAGATCCGCACCCCGCTCTGCCTGAGCCACCACCCGTCCTCACCGCTGACGGCCGAGGAGGTCATCGACCGGGCCCGCCGCGACTGACCGGGCCCGAGCCCGACGGACCGGCCCCGGTCCGGCTCAGTACAGGACGCGCTGGCCGGGACCGGTGCCGGAGCCGGTGCCTCCGGCGGCGGCCAGGATGCGCGCGGTCACCCGGTAGACGGAGGCCTGGGTCGCGTCGTTGCAGGAGTAGTACAGGTCGCCGCCGCGGTCGACGGCGACGGAGAACAGGCGCTCGGTGTCGCCCACGCACGTCCCGGTCACGAGGGTGCGCGCGTCCCAGGTCCCGGCGCTCGTCGGTGTCAGGCGCCGGATGCTGCGGGAGCCGGGCTCGGTGTACAGCACGCCGGTGCCGTCGGGAGCCGGGGCGAGGGTCGTGATCGGCGCCCGGTCGAGGCGCTGCTGGACGAGGGTGGTGATCGTCTGGCCGGTGACGAGGTGAATGCGGGCGTAACCGTCGGCGTAGGACAGGACGAACACCCGGCCGGCGCCGTCGACCGCGACGCTGTAGGCGTTCTCCAGCGCAACCTCGGTGGCGCGGTCGGAACGCGCCGAGTAGGAGCGCTCCCGGGTTGCCCGCCGGTCCCCGTCCGCGCCGGCCCCGTCGCCCGCGATCAGGCGGGCCGCGGTGGAGCGGTAGGCGCCGGAGCCGCCGCCCGGGTCGATCCGCCAGACCTGCCCGGCGTACCCGGTGGCGATGTACAGGGCGTTCCCCGGGCCGACGGCGACCGCGGACGGCGTCCCGATTTGGGCCCCGACGCCGCGCGGGCCGTCCCCACCGCCCCGCGGGCAGATGTCGGCCGGCGCGCGCCCCGCGTCCGGATCGCCCGTCGCCGAGGCGGTCGGGTCCGACACGGCGTCGGCGCCCTCTCCGGCCGCGGGCCGCCCGGCGACGGTCTCGATCCGCCACGGCTGCCCGGCCGGGCGGTAGACCCGCCGGACCACGCAGTTCCACTCGTCCGCGACGAAGACGGAACCTCCCGCGGCGGCCACGCCGGCCGGTCGGTGCAATGCCGCGACCGCCGTCGGCTCGTCCCGGGCCTGACCCGGCTGTCCGATCCGGTCGGCCCCGTCGACACGGCCGACGACGGTCGTCGCCGCCGTGCCGTCGAATCGGGTCACGGCGTGCTGGCTGGAGTCAGACAGGTAGACGCCGCCACCATCGGCGCTGGTCACGGCGGTGGCGTCCGCCGTCAGGCTGATCAGCCCGCGCAGCGGGACGGGCGCACTGACCGGGTACACCGCCGGCGGCCGGCTGCTCGCGGGCGCCGCCGTGGGCGTGTCACCGCCCCGACCGACCTGCAGCACCCCGGTCAACAGCAGCATCACCACCACCGCCACGACCACCACCGCGACGGCGATGCTCACCGTCGCGGACCACCCCACCCAGCCGCCACGCCCGGCAGGCGGGCCACCGGGCGGCACCGGCGGGTCGGATCGCCATCCCCAGCTTGCCGTCGTCAGCGGCCGATCCGGCGGGTAGCGACGCGTCGGCGTGACGGGGACGCTGCCGGCGAGCTGGCGCAGGTCCTCGTCGCCGCGGAAGCTGATGCCGCTGGCGGCGAGCCAGTCAGGGCCGAACGTCCAGGTGGCGGCGGCGACGAGCTCCTCGGCGAAGGCGAGGGCGCCGGGCTGCCGGTCGGCCGGGTGCTTCGCCAGCGCCCGCATCGTCACCGCACCGAGGCCGGCCACCGCGGACGGCAGCGGGCGGGGCGCGGCGCTGCGGTGGCGTTCGGCCATGACGTGCGGGCGCCGGTCGACACCGAACGGCGGCGTCCCGGCCAACAGCTCGTAGAGGACCGCGCCGAGCGAGTAGACGTCGACGCCGACGCCGGGGACCGCGAGGTCGAACTGCTCGGGCGCCAGGTACGGCGTCGAGCCGATCACGCTGGTCGGTTCGGCGGCGCCGGTCGCCTCCAGCAGCCGGGCGATACCGAAGTCGGTGAGCCGGGGCGAGCCGTCGGCGGCGAACAGGATGTTGGACGGCTTGATGTCGCGGTGCAGGAGGCCCTCGCGGTGCACGCGGTCGAGGGCGACGGCGACGGCGGCGACGACCGCGCAGGCGTCCGCCGGGGTGAGCCCCTCGGCGGCCCGCCGGGTGAGCGTGCCGCCGGGCAGCAGCTCCATCACGATCAGCGCGAGCTCGGGGGTGCGGATGTAGTCGTAGACCCGAACGATGTGCGGATGGTCGAGCCGGGCGATGATCTGCGCCTCGGCGTCGACGTCCGCGACGGCGGCGGGATCCGCCGCGGGCAGTTCCAACACCTTGATCGCGACGGGCCGGTCGAGGCGGCGATGCCGCCCGGCGAGCACCCGGCCGAATCCGCCCTGGCCGAGCTCCGCGCCGATGTCGTAGTCGGGCAGCACCGCCTGGACGTGGGCCCGCACGATCCCACCGTGCCCCGGCACGTTCACCCGGTTCTCGCGCACACCGTTCTCACGCACACGGCCCTCGCGGCGTCGACGTTCCCGCCGCTGTGACGGCCGCGGGTCGAAAGAAACCATCCGTGGCCCGACTATAACGCCCGTCGCACCGCCGGCAGAGACGCCGAACCCGTCACGAACCCGACGTCGCGTCCGGCAGGGCGACAGGCCTGGCAGGGCGACAGGCCTGGCAGGGCGACAGGCCTGGCAGGGCGACGGCGACGGCTGGGCAGCTAAGACGGCGGGGGGCGAGGTCAGCCGGCGGGCGACGTCAGCCGGCGGGGGTGAGCCGGACCGGCAGGGTCGAGGGGCCGCGCACGGACAGGTGCGGGCGGTACGCCGGCTCGGCGGCGATCTCCACCCGGGCGACCCGTTCGACGAACGCGCCGAGCATGATCTCCGTCTCGAGCCGGGCCAGCGGCGCGCCGAGGCAGTAGTGGATGCCCTGGCCGAAGCCGAAGTGACGCGGCGGCGCGGTGGGGCCGGCGTAGCGGGTGACGTCGAAGCGGTCCGGATCCGGGTAGACGGCGGGATCGCGGTGCGTGGCGGCGGCCAGCGCCAGGACACCCTCACCGGCGTTCAGCCGCTGCCCGGCGATCTCGACCTCGTCCACCAGCACGGTGCGGCCGAACCACTGGATCGGCGGGTCGAACCGCAGCGCCTCCTCGACCGCGGCCGGCACCAGGTCGGGTCGGGCGCGCAGCGCCGCGTACTGCTCGGGGTCCCGGGCGAGCGCGAGGACGGCGCCGGCGAGCAGGTTGACGCTCGTCTCGTAGCCGGCGACGAGCAGAAGCACGCACAGTTCGAGCAGCTCCGCCCCGGACAGGTGGTCGCCCTGCTCCTGGACGGCGATGAGGTCGCTGAGCAGGTCGTCGGTGGGCTCGGCGCGGCGCCGGGCGATCAGCTCGGTGAAGTAGCCGGCGAACGCGGTCGTCGCCTCGGCCCGGGCCGCCCGCTCCGCCGCCGACAGCATCTGGTCGGGGTCGATCCCGCGGGTGAGCGCCGACGCCCAGCCGCCGAAGACCTCCTCGTCCCGGGCCGGCACCCCGAGCAGGGTGCAGATCACCCGCAGCGGCAGCGGCCGGGCGAAGGCGTCGATGAGGTCCACCTCGCCGCGCTGGACGGCGTCGTCGAGCAGCTCGGCGGCGAGCTGGCGGGCCTGCGGGCCGAAGCGGCCGACCCGGCCGGCGGTGAACGCCCTGCTGACCAGGCGGCGCAGCCGGGTGTGGGTCGGCGGGTTGGCGCGCAGCATCGACTGCAGGCCCACCTGCGGGGCGCCGGCCTCGTCCGCCACCGCCCGGAAGGGGCTGTCCGCCATGACCGCGTGGCCGAGGGCCGGGTCGGTGAGGATGCGCTGGCAGTCCTCGTACCGGGTGAGCATCAGGATCCTCGGCGCCTGCGGCGCCACCCAGTGGTGGCGACCCGCCTCCCGCAGCGCCCGGTACAGCGGGTACGGATTGGCGCGCTGACGGGGATCGAAGACGTCGCTCGGCCGCGCGGCGACCGAACCGCCGGCGTCGATCAGTTCGGTGGACCCGGTCGTCATCGTCCTCGTCCTTCCGATGGCGCCCGGACAGCGCACGGGGAAGGTCCACGCGGCCGGCCGGGTCGCTGGGCTCTGCTGGAGCGGATGCTACCGTGCCCGGCCGCCCACGGATCGTGGCATCATCCCGTCCCCGGCCGTCGATACCGCCTTCCAATCAGACGATGGCACGGGGCCGTGCGGTCAGGCGCCGACGTAGGCGGCGAGGTGTTCGCCGGTGAGGGTGGAGCGGGCCGCGACGAGGTCGGCGGGGGTGCCCTCGGAGACGATCCGGCCGCCGTCGTGACCGGCGCCCGGCCCGAGGTCGATGATCCAGTCGGCGTGCGCCATCACCGCCTGGTGGTGTTCGACGACGATGACCGACGTGCCGCCGTCGACGAGCCGGTCCAGCAGGCCCAGCAGCTGCTCGACGTCGGCGAGGTGCAGGCCGGCGGTGGGCTCGTCGAGGACGTGGACGGCGCCCTTGTCGCCCATCCGGGTGGCGAGCTTGAGCCGCTGCCGCTCGCCGCCGGACAGTGTGGTCAGCGGCTGGCCGAGGCCGAGGTAGCCGAGCCCGACGTCGGCGAGGCGGCGCAGGATCGTGTGCGCGGCCGGGGTGCGCGCCTGACCGGAGCCGAAGAACTCCTCCGCGTCCGCGACCGACATCGCCAGCACCTCGCTGATGTCGTGCCCGCCGAACCGGTATTCCAGCACCGAGGCGTCGAAACGCTTTCCGTCGCACTCCTCGCAGGTGCTGGCGACGCCCGCCATCATCGCGAGATCCGTGTAGATGACGCCGGCCCCGTTGCAGGCCGGGCAGGCGCCGGACGAGTTGGCACTGAACAGTGCCGGCTTCACCCCGTTGGCCTTCGCGAACGCCTTGCGGATCGGTTCGAGCAGCCCGGTGTAGGTCGCCGGGTTGCTGCGCCGAGAACCGCGGATCGGCGTCTGGTCGATCGACACCACCCCGGCGTCCGCGGGGATCGATCCGTGTACGAGCGAGCTCTTGCCGGACCCGGCGACGCCGGTGACGACGACGAGCACGCCGAGGGGAATGTCGACGTCGACGTCGTGCAGGTTGTGCGTCGAGGCGCCGCGGATCTCCAGCCGGCCGGTGGGAGTTCGGACTGTCTTCTTCAGCGCGGCCCGGTCGTCGAGGTGGCGGCCGGTGACGGTGCCGGAGGCCCGCAGCCCGTCGACGGTGCCCTCGAAGCAGACGGTGCCGCCGTCCGCGCCGGCGCCGGGGCCGAGGTCGATGACATGGTCGGCGATCGCGATCATCTCGGGCTTGTGCTCGACGACGAGCACGGTGTTGCCCTTGTCGCGCAGCCGCCGCAGCAGGCCGTTCATCCGGGCGATGTCATGCGGGTGCAGGCCGGTGGTGGGCTCGTCGAAGACGTAGGTGACGTCGGTGAGCGCCGAGCCGAGCTGGCGGATCATCTTGACCCGCTGCGCCTCCCCGCCCGACAGCGTGCCCGACGGCCGGTCGAGCGAGAGGTAGCCCAGGCCGATCTCGGCGAACGAGTCGAGGGTGTGGCGCAGGGCGGTGAGCAGCGGGGCGACCGTCGGCTCGTCGAGCTCGCCGACCCAGTCGGCCAGGTCGCTGAGCTGCATGGCGCAGACGTCGGCGATGCTGCGCCCGCCGATCAGCGACGAGCGGGCGGCCTCGGCGAGCCGGGTGCCGTCGCACTCGGGGCAGACGGTGAAGGTCACCGCCCGGTCGACGAACGCGCGGATGTGCGGCTGCATCGCCTCGCGGTCCTTGGCGAGCATCGACTTCTGCAGTTTCGGGATCAGGCCCTCGTAGGTGAGGTTGATGCCCTCGACCTTGATTTTCGTCGGCTCCTTGTGGAGCAGCGCGGCGAGTTCGGCCTTGGTGAAGCGCCGGATCGGCTTGTCGGCGTCGAAGAAGCCGCAGCCGCCCAGGATCCGTCCGTACCAGCCGTCGACGCTGTAGCCGGGGATGGTGATCGCGCCCTCGTTGATGGACTTGCTGTCGTCGTAGAGCGCGGTCAGGTCGATGTCGGAGACCGAGCCGCGGCCCTCACAGCGCGGGCACATTCCACCGGTGCGGGTGAAGGTGACCTTCTCCGCCTTCGCGTCCGTGCCGCGCTGGACGGTGATGGCGCCCGCGGCGCGCACGGACGGGACGTTGAACGAGAACGCGCCGGGCGGGCCGATGTGGGGTTGACCGAGCCGGCTGAACAGGATGCGGAGCATCGCGCCGGCGTCGGTGGCGGTGCCGACGGTGGAGCGCGGGTCGGCGCCCATCCGCTGCTGGTCGACGATGATCGCCGTGGTCAGCCCGTCGAGGACGTCGACGTCGGGCCGGGCCAGCGTCGGCATGAATCCCTGGACGAACGCGCTGTACGTCTCGTTGATCAGGCGCTGCGACTCGGCGGCGATCGTGCCGAACACCAGCGAGCTCTTCCCCGAGCCGGACACACCGGTGAACACCGTCAGCCGCCGTTTCGGCAGCTCGACGCTGACGTCCTTCAGGTTGTTCTCCCGCGCGCCGAGCACACGGATCAGATCATGAGTGTCGGCCGCGTCCATGCCGAACACCCTAGGCGCACCCGTCTGACCTGAGCTTCTCCGTTTCTGCTCGGGTGCGCCAGCGGCGGTCGGGGGTCAGCTGGGGTGGTCGACGCGCAGGACGATCTTGCCCTGGATGTGGCCGCGCTCGGCCCGCTCGTGCGCGCGCCACGCCTCGGCGAGCGGGAAGACCTCGTCGACGGCAACCCGGATCTCACCCTCGTCGATCAGAGCGACCAGTTCGGCGAGCTGGCCGCCGTGCGAGCGCACCTGCCCGCCGCCGTGGCGGACCCCACGCCGGGCGAGCTCGTCGTCGTGGTAATCACCGAAGAAGATCGGCACGAGCCTGCCCCCGTCGCGGATCGCCGGCGTGAGCAGATGGCCGTGCGGCCCGCCGACGGTGTCGAACAGCACGTCGACCTCCTTCGCCACGTCGGCGACGCGGGTGGTCGTGTAGTCGATGTACTCGTCCGCACCGAGGCCGCGCAGGAACGCCTCGTGCCGGGTGGACGCGACGGCGATGACCCGCGCGCCGGCCCGGCGGGCGAGCTGGACGAGGAAGTGCCCCACACCGCCGGCGGCGCCGTTGACCAGCACCGTCTCCCCGGGGGACACGGGGGCGATGTCAGCGAGGAACTGCCAGGCGGTGAGGCCCGCCATCGGCACCGCCGCCGCGTGGACGTGGTCGATGCCAGCGGGCTTGCGGGCCAGGTCACCGGCCGGCGCCGTCGTGTACTGCGCGTACCCCCGGCCGCTGCCGGTGACGGTCGGGAACCGGAGCAGGCCGAGGACCTCGTCACCCTCGGCCCACGAGGTGACCCCGCCGCCGACTCCCACCACGACCCCGGACACGTCCGTACCCGGTGTGAGCGGCAGCGGGACGGGGGGACGAAAGTCGGCGGGGATCTGCGGGTAGCCGGCGCGCGCGTAGAGATCTGGCGGGTTCACCCCGGCGGCGTGCACCTCGACGAGTACCTCGCCGGCGCCGGCCTCCGGCCGCTCCACCTCCTCCAGCTGGAGTTCGTGGGGCGACCCGACGTGGTGGACGCGGATGGACTTCATGGCACCTGGTGTCCTCACGGGTGTGGGTGGACGGGATAGCGTGCGGATCAGCGCTCCAGCATCAAAGCGGAGCAGTGCTCCGCAGCGTAACAGGAGCGGCGCTCCGAATACGGGCGCGCGCCGTCATCACCCCGGGATGTGAATGCCAGTGACAGCCCACGCGAGGCCGCCGGAGCTGTCCCGCCAGCGCGACCAGCGGGCCGACGCCCGCCGCAACCACGACCACCTCCTCGAGGTGGCCCGGCTCGTGGTGGCGGAGCAGGGAGTGGGAGCCTCGCTGCGCGACGTCGCCCGCCGCGCCGAGGTCGGACTCGGCACGCTCTACCGGCACTTCCCGACCCGTGAGGCGCTGCTGGACGCGCTGCTGCGGCAGGGCTTCGCCCGTCTGGTCGAGCTCGCCGACGAGCTCGCGGCGACCCACACCGCCGTGGACGCCCTGACCGCATGGCTACGTGAACTCGCGCTCAGCGCCGCCGTCTACCGGGGACTGCCCACCGCGCTGGCGGCGACCCTGGATGATCCCGACTCGGCGTTGTCGACGGCGTGCGGCGCGCTGCGGCGGGCAGGCGGCCAACTGCTGGCGAACGCCCAGGCCGAGGGGTCCGTACGACCGGACGTGACCGGACTCGACGTCTTCGCGCTCGCCACGGCCGTGGCCGCCCTGGCGGAGCAGGGTCCGCTCGCCGAGCGCCGGGACCATCTGCTCGGCGTCCTGTTCGACGGCCTGCGGCCGGGCCCGCCGCTCGCCACCCAGCCCCTCCCCCGCGGCCCGCGGGACGACGCAGGTCCTCCGCACGGCTGAGCGCGGGCGCCCGACGCCGCACCGCGTCACGCCACGCCACGCCACGCCACCAGCCACGCGATATCCGTTTCATATCGCGCGATGCGAACCCGCCGCTGTCCCAGACGCGCACGTCGTTCGGATCGGACGATGGGCCTCACCGGGCCGGCGCCATGCGCGAACGATCCGGGTGCCCGCGGGCAGCCGTCCAGGCCGGCGTCACGAAGGAGCGGGATTCATGAGCACAGCGGAGATCGGCAACGTCGTGCCCGACGCGCTCGACCTGTTCGATGACGCGCACCGCGTCAACCCCTACCCGGGATACCGGCGGATGCGCGAGAACCCGGCGCCTACGCGGATCCGTCTCGCCGACACCGAGGTCACGGTGCTGTCCCGGTTCGCCGACTGCGCCGCCGTGCTGGCGAGCCAGGCGTGGGGTCACGGCAACGCCGACCGGCTCAGCCCCTTCTGGGACCAGGAGGCGAGCCTGCCGGGATCGTTCATCCGGATGGACCCGCCGGACCACCGCCGGCTGCGCGGACTGGTCAACAAGGCGTTCAGCGCCCGGATGGTCGCCGACCTCGCACCTATGATCACGGATCTGGTCGACACCTTCGTCGACCGGGCCATCGCCGACGGCGGGCTCGACGTCGTGCGGGACCTGTCCGGCCCGCTGGCGCTGGCGATGGTCGGACGCCGGCTGCTCGGCGTGCCGGAGGAGGACGCCGAACTGCTGCGCTCCTGGGAACTGGCGATCGCCCGCGGCACCGACCCCGAACCACTGCTCTCCCCCGCGGAGATCACCGCCCGGGACTCCGCCGGCAAGGCCGTGGTCGCCTACCTCGCGGACCTGGTCGCCCGCCGCCGCGCCGACCCGCAGGACGACCTGCTCAGCCGGCTCGTCGCCGTCGAGGAGGCCGGCGAGGTGCTCTCGGCCGCGGAGGTCCTCGGCATCTGCGTGCTGCTGCTCGTCGCCGGCATGGAGACCAGCATCAACCTGGTCGGCAACGGCATCCACGCCCTGCTGAGCCACCCCCAGCAGCTCGACCGCCTGCGCCGCGACCCGGACCTCGTCGGCCCGGCCATCGAGGAGATCCTGCGCTACGACACCCCGACCCAGTTCACGATGCGGGTGGCGCTCACCGACACCACCGTCGGCGACCAGACCTACCAGCGGGGCGACGGCGTCATCGTGCTGATGGGCTCGGCGGACCGCGACGATGACGTCTTCGGCGCCGGCGACGAGCTCGACGTCACCCGCTACGCCCGCCCCGGCGGTCCGCGTCACCTCGGCTTCAGCCTGGGCCTGCACTACTGCCTCGGCGCCCCGCTGGCCCGCCTGGAGGCGTCCACGGCGATCCGCACGCTGATCACCCGGGCCCCCGGGCTGCGCCTGACCGACGCGCCACTGGACTACCAGCCCAGCATCATCCACCGCGGCCTGCACTCCCTCCCCGTCGAGATCACCACCGCCGCGAACTGACATCCGGCCGCAGGCGGTTGGGTACCGGGAGGCCGGACGCTGGAGGACATGTTGTCGCAGCGCAGCTGCAGCGCCCGGAACCCGACCGGCCCGTGCACACGGTGCAACACGGCACCGACTGAGCCTGAACCCGGACGAAGCGCCCCATGTCCAAAGAGCGCCACGTCGGCCTCAGCACCAACGTCGCCGGCCCCGGCGGGTCAACACCGCGACCGTCATCACCTCCGTGCTGGTCGGCGATACTCAGCCCATCGGGGTGTACGCCGAACGCGGATACGCCGTCCCGCAGCCGGTTCCGGATGATGTCCGCGCCGCATACGACAGCCTGGTTGCCGCCGGCTATACCAGCCGCCTGATCTCCTGACGGTCGGCCGCGGTCCGTGGAGGGAGGTCAGGCGGGACGCAGGCGGACGGGTAGTGCGGCGGGGCCGCGGCCGACGATGTGGGGGCGGTAGGTCGGCGCGCGGACGAGGTCGATCGCGCTCACCCGCTCGACCAGCGCGCCCAGCATGATCTCGCCCTCCAGGCGGGCCAGCGGGGCGCCGAGGCAGTAGTGGATGCCGTGACCGAGCGCCAGGTGGCGGGCGGGCTGGGTGGGGCCGGCGTAGCGGGTGACGTCGAAGCGGTCGGGGTCGGCGAAGACGTCGGGGTCGCGGGTGGCGGCCGGGATCAGGAGGACGACGCCGTCGCCGCGGCGCAGCGACTGCCCGGCGATCTCCACCTCGGTGAGGGCGGAGCGCAGGACGAGCTGGATCGGCGGGTCATACCGCAGCGCCTCCTCGACCGCGGACGTCACGAGGTCGGGCCGGGCCCGTAGCGCCGCGTACTGCTCGGGGTCGCGGGCGAGGGCGAGGACGGCGTGCGCGACCAGGTTGACGGTCGTCTCGTAGCCGGCGACCAGCAGCAGCTCGCCAAGCTCGACGAGTTCCTGGTCGGACAGGCTGTCGCCCTGTTCCTGGACGGCGATGAGGTCGCTGAGCAGGTCGTCGCGGGGCTCGGCGCGACGCGTCGTGATCAGGTCGGTGAAGTAGGCGGTGAACCCGCGGTTGCCCGCCGTCCGCGCCGCCCGTTCCTCGAGGGTCACCGTCTGGATGGGGTCGGCCGCACGGGCCAGCGCCGAGGCCCAGTCGCTGAAGACCTTCTCGTCGGCGGCCGGCACGCCCAGCAGCGTGCAGATGACCCGCAGCGGCACCGGCCGGGTGAGACCGCCGACGAGGTCGACCTCGTCCCGTCCGACGGCGTCGTCGAGCAGCTCGGCGGTCAGGTCGCGGGCAAGCGGCTCGAAGCGGGCGACCCGACCGGGCGTGAACGCCCGGCTGACGAGCCGGCGCAGCCGGGTGTGGGTGGGCGGGTTCGCGCGCATCATCGAGCGCAACCCCTCGTCGGGTCCTTCGCGGTACGAGCTCTCGGACGGCGGGAGGTGACCGAACGCGGGGTCGGACAGCACGCGCTGGCAGTCCGCGTGCCGGGTCAGCGCGATCATCCGCGCCGACGCGGCGAGCCAGTGGCTGGCGCCGGCCTCGCGGATCGCGCGGAAGATCGGGTAGGGGTCGGCCCGGTTGGCCTGGTCGAAGACGCCCGCCGACAGGGCGAGCGGAGCGGCCTGGTCAGGCTGCGCGGGCTGGACGGGCTGGACGGGCTGGACGGGCTGGACGGGCTGGACGGGCTGGATGGGCTGCGAGGGTCGCGTGGTCAAGGCCGGTCCTCCGGGACGCGTCCGGACGCGGTGCGGGTGGGACGGGGCGGGCCCGGGTGGCGACGACGCCACCCGGGCCCGCCCCGTTCGGTGGCGCTCAGGCGGCGCGGAAGCGGACGGGCAGTTCAGCCAGACCGCGGATGAGCATGTTCGGCTTGTACGGCGGGGTGTCGGTCAGCGGCTCCATGTCGCCGACGCGGCGCAGCACCTCGGCGAGCAGGATCTCCATCTCGAGCAGGGCCAGCGGCGCGCCGAGGCAGTAGTGCAGCCCCAGGCTGAACGACAGGTGCCGGTTGACGGGCTTCGTCCGGTCGAAGCGGGTGATGTCGAAGACGTCCGGGTTCTCGAAGGCCGCCGGGTCGCGGTTCGCGCAGGCGATGAGCGCGACGACGCCCTGCTCGGGGGCGAAGTCGCGCCCGGCGACGGTCAGCTCCCGCTTGGCGGCGCGGGTGTTCATGTGGATCGGCGAGTCGTAGCGGAGCATCTCCTCGACGGTCGAGGGGATGAGCTCCGGGCGCTCGCGTAGCAGGGCGAGCTGGTCGGGGTGGCGGATGAGCGCCAGCATGCCGTTGCCGACCAGGTTGACGGTCGTCTCGTGGCCGGCGATGAGCAGCGTGACGCAGGTGCCGAGCAGCTCGTCGGCGGACAGCCGGTCGCCCTGCTCCTCGACCGCGGCGAGCTGGCTGATCAGGTCGTCACCGCTGCCGGGCGAGCGCCGGGCCCGCTCGACGAGCGCGCGGAAGTAGGCGAGGAAGTCGGGGATGGCGGCGTTGCGGGCGGCGAGCGCGTCGGGCGTCATGAGCACGTCGGGGTCGAAGGCGCGGGCCATCGCCTGCGACCAGACCTGCACCTGCGGGTGGTCGGCGCGGGGGACGCCGAGGATCTCGCAGACGATCGTCAGCGGCAGCGGGTAGGCGAGGACCTCGATGAGGTCGAAGTCGCCGGCACGCAGCGCGTTGTCGATCAGCTCGGCGCACAGCGCCTCGATACGCGGCCGCATCCCGGACACGACCCGCGGGGTGAAGCCCTTGGTGACCAGGCCGCGCAGCCGGGTGTGGTCCGGCGGCTCCATCCACAGGAAGGTGGACGGGAAGGCGTCGGCGGGCATCGTCGGGTGCAGCTGGTGGGCCTCGCGGTCGTGGCCCCAGTCCTGGTTGGCGAGGATCGCCGTGCAGTCCTGGTGGTTGGTGGCCAGTGGCAGCCCGAACGGCCCGTCGTGCAGCGGCCCGAGGGCGCGCATCTTCACGTACGTCGAGTACGGGTCGTGCCGGTTGGCCGGGTCGAACAGCTCGGCGAGCAGCCGCGCGGACTCGGTGCCGGCCGTCGACGCCCAGGCGGGCAGGTCGGCGGAGGCGGGCAGGTGGGTCGAGGCGGGCGGGTGGGTGGCCGCGGACGGATTGGGGTGGACGGTGACCATGAGGTCTCCTCCTCGACGATGGTCGTGGTGCGTCCCGGGCCGCGGTGCGCGATGCCCGGGACGGTTCAGCCGCCGCGGTTGCCGGGGGTGAGCACCCGCGCGGCCAGCGCCGGACGCAGCAGTGCGGTGGGTGGATCGACAAGGTTCACCACCCGCATCAGGGCGCGGGCGACCACGGGGTCGCCGTGCGCGCGCTGCTGAGCCCGGGCCGCGTATCCCCCGGTGATGCGTCCCCGCAGTCGGCGACGGCCGACCACCTGCGAGTAGCGCAGGTCGGCGGAGGTCGCCATGTCCCAGGCGACGTCCACGACGGGCGCGACCGCCTGGTAGAAGCGGCGCGGGAGCCCGGGCAGGCCGTCCGCGAGGGACGCGCGCAGCACCAGCGCCTGCTGGGCGGCCACTGTCATGCCCTGGGCGTAGAGCGGGTTGAAGCTGCACAGCGCGTCACCGAGGACGACGAGGCCCTCCGGCGGCTGGCGCAGCGCCTCGAAGTGACGCCGCACCGACTCCCGGAACCGGAACGGGACGGCGTCGGTGAGCGGCTTGGCCGTGCTGATGAGGTCGTGGACGTCCGGGACGGGCAGCGCGTGGGCGAACTCGAGGAAGCCGGCGTCATCGGTCGGCGGGTGCTGGCCGAGCAGGCCGGCGAGCGTCACGATCCAGCGCGAGTCCTCGGTGCGGGCCACGCCGGCGCCGACCAGTCCCGGCGCGGTGGCGACGATGACGCTGTTCTCGCCGTCGAGGTGCTCGGGGCGGCGCTCGTAGAGCCGGGACGAGTAGCCGAGGTCGACGGTGACCCGCGAGCTGGGCGCAAGCTGCTGGCCGGCGGCGACGAGCCAGTCCTGGCTGCGGGAGTTGCGTCCGCTGGCGTCGACGACGAGCTCGGCGGGCAGCACGGTGGTGTCGTCGGAGCCGTCCCGGCCGCCGCGCAGGCGCACGCCGGCGACGCGGACGGACGGGCCCGAGCCGACGGTGGCGAGGCCCGCGACCGCGGTGCGCGGGAGCACGCGCACACCGGGCAGCCAGGAGGTGCGCGCCAGCAGGACGCGTTCGAGCAGCGGACGGCTCGCGAGCACGGAGGTCAGCCCGGTCGACGTCGGATGGAGGCGCCGGCCGTACATGTAGTAGCGGCCGCCGACGAGTACCTCGCTGGTCGGCGCGCCGGTGGCGACCAGTTCGTCGACGATGCCGGGGTGCAGCTCCTCGACGATCTGCCGCCCCCGGTCCATCAGCGCATGCAGATGGCGGGCCTGCGGCACGCCACGGCGATCGCCGAACCCGCCCGCGGCCGGGTCGGTCAGGCCGGCGAAACCGTCGGCGTCGCGGCCGGCGGAGCCCAGCGGGCCGGTGGAGCCGTGCGAGCCGGTGGCGGCGGAAAGGCCGGTGGCGGCGGAAAGGCCGGGCAGATCGTCGCGGTCGATGATGGTGACCTGGGCGAACGTCTCGGTCAGGACGCGGGCGGCGAGCAGGCCGGCGACACCCGCGCCGAGCACGACGGCGTGCCCCGCGTCCCCGGACACCGGTCCGAGCGCGGAGATCGGTGTGTCGGCGGACGCGGGCCTGGACGCGGACGGGCGGGCGGAGGCGGCGCCTGGCCGGGGGTCAGAGGTCAAGGGTCAGCCGCTCCGAGCGCGCCCGCGACACACAGATCATCATCGTGGCGTTGCTGGCCCGTTCGTCGTCGGTGAGCACCGAGTCCCGGTGGTCGACCTCGCCGGCGAGCACGGGCGTCTCGCAGCTCGCGCAGGTGCCCTCCCGGCAGGAGGACGGCACGTCGAGCCCGGCGCGGTCGAGCGCGTCGAGCAGGGACTGCCCCGCCCTGACCTTGACGAGTCGGCCGGAGCCGGCGAGCAGCACCTCGAAGGCGCGCTGCTCGGCGTCCTCGTCCTGCGGTCGGGGGCGGAAGCGCTCGAGGTGCAGGCTGCCGACGCCGCGGGCGGCGAACGCCTTCTCGGCGGCGTCGAGCAGGCCCTCGGGGCCGCAGCAGTACAGCCGGGATTCCGTGTCGAGTTCGTCGACGACCTGCGCCACGGGCAGCAGCCCGTGGGTGTCCTCGGGCAGGATGTGGACCCGGTCCGGATGGTCGGCGAGTTCCGGCAGGAAGGCCATCCGCGCCCGGGCCCGACCGCCGTAGTAGAGCCGCCAGTCGGCACCGCGGCGGGCGAGCTCGCGGATCATCGGCAGGAACGGGGTGAGGCCGATGCCGCCGGCCAGCAGCCGGTAGGAAGCCCCGTCAACCAGCGGAAAATTGTTTCTCGGCTGGCCGACGGCTATTTCCGTGCCGGCTACGACCCGTTCATGGATGTACCGGGACCCGCCTCGCCCGTTTTCCTCGCGAAGTACCGCGATTCGCCAGGAACCCAGATCGTCCGGGTCCCCGCACAAGGAGTACTGACGGATCTCTCCGTCGGGCAGTCGAATATCGATGTGGGCGCCGGGTTCCCACCGCTCAAGTGCTTCTCCCCGCGGGTCCGTCAGCGCGATGACCAGCACGTCCTCAGCGGCCAGAGTCGCCTCGTCCACCCGCAGGACCGTCCAGCGAGATGCGGAAGTCACTCGCAAACCGTCTCATGCCACCCGCGTTCACAACCTCGATCAATCCAACGGCAATCACCCCATCGAAAACACCGATGGCCGGCGACCGACACGTCGGGTGGTCGCAACAATGGCTCGGCACACCGCGCAATTTCACCGTGCGCCGGGACCGCCGCGGCCGCACCGGAATGACTTCGGTGAAGCCCATGGACACGGCGCGCCGACGGACCTTGGGAGCACACCCGTGAGCGAGACCCTCCTCGAACCGGGCGAGGCGCACCTGCCGACCCCACCCGCCCCGGCCGGCGGCACCGCGCTGGAGGTGGCGGCGCGCACGGCGCGGTTCGTGCGGGAGACGGTGATCCCCGTCGAGCGGGAGATCATCGTCGACCGGCGGCCGGTGACCGACGAGCTGCGCCTGGAGCTGAACGCCGCCGCCCGCGCCGCCGGCGTGTTCGGGCCGCTCTCCCCGGTCGAGTACGGCGGGCTCGGGCTCGACTTCCGCGGGCAGGCCCACGTGCTCGGCGCCGCCGGCGAGAGCCTCGTCGGACCGCTGGCGCTGCACTGCTGGGCGCCCGACGACGGCAACATCCACCTGCTCGACGACGCGTGCACCACCGAGCAGCGGGAGCGCTATCTCGCCCCGCTGGCCAGCGGCGAGATCCGCTCGGCGATCGCGATGACCGAGCCCGCGCCGGGCACCGGCTCCGACCCCGGCATGCTGCGCACCACCGCCACCCGGGTGGGCGGCGACTGGTCGATCAGCGGCGCGAAGCACCTGACCACCGGCGCGGACGGCGCGGGGTTCACGATCGCGGTGGCCCGCACCGACGTCGGCCCGACGATGTTCCTGGTGGACGGTGACAACCCGGGCATGCGGGTGGTGCGCCGGATGCCGACCCTGGACTTCTCCAGTGCCCCGGGCGGGCACTGCGAGGTCGTGTTCGACGACTGCCGGGTCCCGGGCTCCACCGTGCTCGGCGAGGTCGGTCTCGGCCTGGAGTACGCCAGTGCCCGGCTCGCCCCGTCCCGGCTGACGTTCTGCATGAACTGGCTGGGCCTGGCGAACCGCGCGCACACCCTGTCGGCGACCTACATCACCGAACGGCACGCGTTCGGTGTCCCGATCGCCGAGCACGGACTGGCCCAGGGGCTCGTCGCCGACAACGAGATCGACATCGCGGCGGCGCGGGCGCTCGTCCACGCCACCGCCGCGACCCTCGACGAGCTCGGCGCCACCAGCTCGGCGGCCCGCCACGGCGCGTCCATCGCGAAGACGTTCGTCTCCGAGGCGGTGTGGCGGGTGCTCGACCGCTCGGTGCAGCTGTTCGGCGGGCTCGGCGTCTGCGAGGACTACCTCGTCGCCCGGTTCCTCGTCGAGGCACGCGCCTTCCGCATCTACGAGGGGCCGTCCGAGGTGCTGCGGGCCTCGGTGGCCCGGCGCGTGTTCCGCCGCGTCGGCCGCCGCGCCTGACCCCCCGTTCCACGTCCGACCACCCGTTGGTCGGACCCACCCCTTGGTCGGACCCATCCGTTGGTCGGACCCATCGGTTGGTCGGACCCATCCCTTGGGAGAACACGGTGAGCAACCCGTCAGTCCTGGCTCCGAACGCGTCCGCGTTCGCCGCCTTCGCCCGGCCGGGCGCGGCCATCCCGGACTTCGAGCACATCCGGCGCCTGGCCAACCAGGTGGTGCCGTTCGGCGCGTTCGTCGGCGTCGAGGTGACCGAGGTCGACGCGGAGCACGCCGTGGTGGAGATCCCCGACCGCGCCGAGCTGACCAACCAGATGGGCACGGTGCACGCCGGCGCCCAGTTCCTCGCCGCCGACATCGCCGGGGCCTGTGCGTTCGTCGGCGCGGCGGCCGCGCGGATCGGGGAGGTGGCCTGGCTCGTCGTGCGCGACAGCTGGTCGTCGTTCCGCCGGCCGGGCCGCGGCCTGGTGCGCGCGGTCGCCACCGTGGAGGAGCGGGGCGTGCGCCAGGTGCTCGCCGCCACCCCGGGCCAGCGGGTCGAGCTCGACGGCAAGGCGCAGCTGTGGGACGCCTCCGGCGGGCAGATCGCCACCTTCCGCTTCGCCTACGTCGCCGAGATGGTCGCCGCCACCGCGACCCCCGCGCCATGACCGAGACGACACCCACGCCCAGCCCTATCGCGGCGGACGCGACGGCAGCGGCTGGAGCGGCGCCGGCCGGGACAGCCCCTGGAGGCGGCAAGGGCCGGGACGGTGGCGAGTTCGCCGCGCTGGAGTCGATCACCGTGCCGAGCGAGGGCGGTGTCTCGTTCGTGCTGCGGGTGCTGCCGGCCGACGACCCGGCGGCGCCGGTGGTGTTGATCCTGCCGGCGATGGCGCTCAAGGCGAAGTTCTACCTGCCGATCGCGAAGGCACTGCGTGCCGCCGGGCTGTCCGTGGTGACGACCGACCTGCGCGCGCAGGGCGAGGCACGCCCGGGGCTACACGACCAGCCGACGTTCGGCTATCGCGAGCTCATCGAGGTCGACCTGCCCCGGGTGCTGGCCGCGGTGGCGTCCCGCTTCCCGGGTGTGCGACCCCATCTGTTCTGCCACAGCCTGGGCGGTCAGGTCGGTCTGCTGCACGCCGCCGCCGCGGCCGGCGAGGCCCGCGCCACCGCCGGCCGGGACGGCGATGGCGGCGGCCAGGTCGCCGGTGTCTGCGTGATCGGGACGGGGACCGTCTACTGGAAGGCGTTCGGGTGGCGGCGCTGGGCGGAGGCGCTGTACTCGATCCAGACGATCGGCCTGGTCGCACGGGTGCGCGGGTACTGGCCGGGCGGCATGCTCATCGGCGGTGCGATGCCGGGGCGGGTGATGACCGACTGGGCGCGGCATTCCCGCACGAGCCGCTACCGACCCCGTGGCACCACCCGCGACTACGACCGGCTGCTCGCCGAGCTCGACATTCCGGTGCTGGCCATCTCGCTGGACGAGGACCGGCTGGGGCCGAAGTCGAACGTGGACTTCCTGTGCGGCCGGATGCCGAACGCCCGGCTGGATCGCTGGCACATCACCGCCGCCAGCGGCGTCGCCCACCGCGACCATTTCGCCTGGGTGAAGGACGCCGCCGTCATCGGCCCGGCGGTGGCCGCCT
Organism: Frankia sp. RB5; assembly: GCF_059816245.1. NCBI lineage: Bacteria > Bacillati > Actinomycetota > Actinomycetes > Frankiales > Frankiaceae > Frankia > Frankia sp. RB5. Next base: position 24,657 of record NZ_JCBATA010000041.1, on the reverse strand, counting down.
GGATCCGTGAACGCCGGGTGCCCGGCACGGGCCCGGCATAGCGCACGGCGGCGGCGCCCGACGCTGCCGCGACGATGTCCTTTCGTGTCATTCAAAACTCCAATGAGGGGCGGTCACGGACGTTTTAGCCGTGATCCGTTCACCGCAAATACACCGAGCCATGCTGAACTTCAGCTGCTCGTCGACACCGAAATACTCGGCACGTACACGGTTCGGGCGCGGAAGTTCATCGATGACGGGATCTCGCGCTGGAAGCGCCCGGGACGTCAGGGGGAGTCAGTGAGTCGTATCACGGTCCGGAACGTCACCCGTCGCTATGGTGACACGGCGGCCGTCGACGGCGTCAGCCTTGACATCGCCGACGGCGACTTCCTCGTGCTGCTCGGGCCCAGTGGCTGCGGAAAGTCGACGCTGCTGCGCACCATCGCCGGTCTGATCGCCCCCAGCGAGGGCCGCATCCTCGTCGATGACCGGGACGTCACCGACACGCCGGCCCGCGGCCGTGACCTGGCGATGGTGTTCCAGAGCTACGCGCTCTACCCGCATCTGACGGTGGCCCGCAACATCGGCTTCCCGCTGCGGGCGCGGCGCCGCCCGCGCGCCGAGATCCGCGCCCGGGTCGCCGAGGTGGCGCAGATCCTGGACCTGTCGGCCCTGCTCGACCGGCGGCCGCGGGAGCTGTCCGGCGGTCAGCGCCAGCGGGTCGCGCTCGGGCGCGCGCTGGTCCGCGACCCCGGCGCGTTCCTCATGGACGAGCCCCTGTCGAACCTCGACGCCCAGCTGCGCACCGCCACCCGCACCGAGATCACCGACCTGCACCGCCGGCTCGGGCGCACCTTCGTCTACGTCACCCACGACCAGGTCGAGGCGATGACGATGGCGACGTCGGTGGCCGTGCTCAACCGGGGCCGCCTCGAGCAGGTCGGGACGCCGGCCGAGGTGTACGACGTGCCGGCCTCGGCGTTCGTCGCCGGATTCCTCGGCTCGCCGCCGATGAACCTGATCCCCGCCGACATCGCCAGCCGGGACGGCCGGCTGCACGCCGTCGCCGCGGGCGTCGACGCGCCGCTGGGCATCGAGGTGCCCCGCACCGCCGACGGCGGCACCGACCCGTCCGCGGGCCGCGCGGTGCTGCTCGGTGTCCGCCCCGAGCACCTGACGGCCACCATCGGCCCGGACGCGGCGGCGGGGCAGAACGGCTCGGCCGGACAGAACGGCTCGGCGGGACCGGACGCGGCGGCCGCGGCGCTGCGCGGCACGGTGCGCACCGTCGAGAACCTCGGCAGCGAGGAGATCGCGCACGTCGTCGTCGGCGACGGCGAGGTCCGGGTGCGAGTACGCCGCCCCGCCGGGCTCACCGCCGGCGACACCGTCGCCCTGCACGTGCGCCCCGAGCACACCCACCTGTTCGACCGCGAGTCGGGGCGCCGCCTCGTCTGGCGGCCGGACCAGCACACCTCGATTCCCGCCGCCCGGGTGCCCGTCACCACCTGACCCGACGCGCGGCGGGACCGGCCAGGCGCTCCCTGGCATCCCAGGCACACCCGGCACCCAGGCACCCAGGCACCCAGGCACCCAGGCACCACACGCACACCGTCACACCGTTCGTCTCCACGTCTCGTTTCGCCACGCCGCCCCACCTTTCACGCCGCCGAGGAGCGACCCGTGAGAAGACCGTTCACCCGCCGATCACTGTCACTGGTGACGCTGGCGGCCGCGACCGCCGTGTCCGTCCTGGCCGCCTGTGGCTCCCCCGGCGGGGACGAGCAGACCAGCGCCTCCACCCGGGTTCCCGAGCTCGGCAAGGACCAGAAGGTCTCGATCGTCTTTGAGAGCTACAACTTCGGCCAGGCCGGCGCCTGGACGAACACGTTCAACGACCTGATCGGCAAGTTCGAGAAGGCGCACCCGAACATCTCCGTCACGGCGCAGAAGCCGAAGGGCTCGAGCCCCAACCCGGCGACCGACACGATCTCGAGCATCCAGAGCCAGATCGCCGCCGGCTCCCCGCCGGACGTCGCCCAGGTCGGCTTCAGCGACCTCGACTTCACCATCCACTCGCTCGGCGCGAAGCCGCTGGATGACCTGTTCGGCAAGGACGCCGTCCAGAAGAACTTCGACGGCGCGAAGTACCCGTACGCGCCCACCGCGCGGACCCTCGCCGACTGGGACGGCAAGACCTACGGCGTCCCGTTCGTCTTCTCCACCCCGGTGCTCTACTACAACGCCTCGCTGTTCACCAAGGCGGGCCTCGACCCGTCGAAGCCGCCGACGACCTGGGCGGATGCCGAGACGGCCGCCAAGACGATCGTCGAGAAGACCGGCAGCAAGGGCCTCTACCTCGACTGCCTCACCAAGACCGCCAAGGACTGGTGCTTCCAGAGCCTGGTCCGCTCCAACGGCGGCCGGGTCATCTCCTCGGACCGCACCACGCTCACCTACGACCAGGCCCCGGCCGTGCAGGTGGTCCAGGACGCGCAGCGCTACGTCAAGGAGGGCCTGACCCCGGTCCTCAGCCAGAAGCAGGCCTACGAGAGCTTCGCTCGCGGTGAGATCGGCATGTTCCTGGAGACCAGCTCCATCCAGGCGACGTTCGTCAAGGGTGCCAAGGGCGGCAACTGGGACCTGCGCGCCGCCCGGATGCCGAGCTACGGCTCGAAGCCCGCGATCGCCACGAACTCCGGCGCGTCCCTGTTCGTCCTGTCCAAGGACCCCGCCAAGCAGCGGGCCGGCTGGGAGCTCATCAAGTTCCTGACCAGCGAGGACGCCTACACCGAGATCTCCAGCAAGATCGGTTATCTGCCGCTGCGGACCGGTCTCGTCGACGACCCGGCCTACCTGCAGGCCTGGGCCAAGGCGAACCCGCTGATCGTTCCGAACATCGCCCAGCTCGACAAGATGGAGCCGTGGGTGTCCATCCCCGGCAACAGCTACCTGCAGGTCCGCGACGGGATGATGGACGCCGTCGAACGGTCCGTCTATCAGGGCGCTGACCCGCAGTCCACCCTCACAGCGGCCCTGAAGCAGGGGGCCGCCCTCATGCCGAAGGCCTGATTCCCGATGACGACGACCGGACCGGCCGAGTTGACCCTGATCCAGGTGAGTGACACTCACCTCGTCCCTCGCGGCCAGTTGGTGCATGACCGGATCGATACCTTTGCCCTGCTGGAGACGGTCGCCGCCGCGGTGGCCGCCTCATCCGGTCCGGTCGCCGGGATCCTGCTCACCGGGGATCTCGCCAACGACGGCGCACCCGAGGCCTACCACCGGCTGCGCTCCGTGATCGAACCGCTGGCCGAGCGGCTCGGCGCCCCCGTCGTGTACGCGATGGGCAACCACGACGAGCGCGCGCCCTTCCGCGCCGAGCTGCTCGGCGGCGCCCCCTGCGCCTCGGCACCCGGCGCGAGCACGGGGACGGGCTCGGGCGCCGGCTCGCCTGCGGCCAGCACCGGGCTTCCCGAGGACCCCTGCGACCTGGTCCATGACATCAACGGCCTGCGGATCGTCGTGCTCGACTCGACGACGCCGGGCCGGCACGACGGCTGGCTCACCGACGCCCAGCTCGGCTGGCTGGCGGAGGTGCTCGACACGCCGGCACCGCGCGGCACCCTGCTCGTCGTCCACCACCCGCCGCTGCCCTCCCCCGTCCCGACCGCCCACCTGCTGCGCCTCGCCTCGGCGCAGCGCCTCGCCAAGGTGATCGACGGTTCGGACGTGCGGATGGTGCTGTCCGGGCACTCCCACCACGCCGGCGCGGGCTCCATCGCCGGCATCCCGGTGTGGATCTGCCCGGCCCTCGCCTACCAGGTCGACGGCCTGCCGCCGGCCGGGCGGCACCGCGGCCTGACCACCGGCGGGTTCAGCCGCATCGACCTGATCGACGGCCAGTTCGTCGCGACGGCCGTGCCGCTGGAGGACTGCGGCGAGCTGTACAACCGGGACGCGGCCGAGTGGATGGAGTTCATCCGCAGCGTCACCCCGACGACGAACCCGGCGGCCTGAGCCGTGTTCGTCGAGGTCGCTCCCCCCAGCCTGCCCGCCCCGGCGTCGCCCCCCGGCGCCGGGGCGGGCACCCCCGCGCGCACGGCGGACGCGCTCGCCGCTGCGGACGCTGTCGCCACGAACGGCGCGACGGCCGTGGCGGGCGCTTCCATGGCCGCCGCTCCCGTGGCCGCCGCATCGGCGGGGCGGCGGTCCGCGTCGAGCGTCGCCCGCCGGCTCGGGCGGGGCGTCGTGCCGTACCTGTACCTCGCGCCGGCGCTGGGCATGCTCGTGGTCTGGACCTACCGACCGCTCGCCGAGACCGTGAACTACTCGTTCTACTCGTGGAACCTGTCGCCGACGACACCGGCGGAGCCGGTCGGCTGGCAGAACTACCACCGGGTGTTCACCCTGCCCGACGTGTCCGGCTCGGTGTGGCGCACCCTGCTGATGATCGCCATGCTGCTGCCGTTCACCATCCTCATCCCGATCGTCGTCGGCCTGCTCACCCGGGAGGTGCGCGGCCGGGCGAAGACCGTCTACCAGGCGCTGATCTTCGCGCCCTTCCTCGTCGCGCCGGTCGCGAGCGCCGCCGTGTGGGAGTGGATCCTCACCCCCGACTCCGGCGTGCTGGACCGGGCGACCGGGCTGAAGACGAACTGGCTGCACGAGCGGATCCCGGCGCTGCTGTCCATCACCGGGATCGTCGGCTGGCAGATGCTCGGCTTCGCCGTGCTCGTCGTCGCCGCCGGCCTCGCCTCCATCAACGGCGACTACGCGGAGGCCGCGTCCGTCGACGGCGCCTCGCGCTGGCAGGCCACCCGCTGGCTGACCCTGCCGCTGCTGTCGCCGACGCTGGTGTTCCTGCTGCTCACGACGGTGCTGCTGGCCGGCACGTGGACGTTCCCGCTGATCGACACGCTCACCCAGGGCGGCCCGGTCAGCTCCACCACGAACATCTACTACCTGCTCTGGCAGTACGGGTTCAAGAACTTCGACGCGGGCCTGGCGGCCGCGGCCGGAGTGGTGTTCTTCCTCGCGTTCACCCTGGTCGCGCTGTTCCTCGTCTGGCTGTCCGACCGCCTGGCCTTCCACGACAACTGACACGCCCGCGCCGCTCGGGCGGCATGACGGCACCACTGACAGGAGAGCGGACGTGGCACTCGCCATCGAATCGCCGCTGGCCGACGACCGGCCGACCGCCACGGCGTCCGACGCCGCCGACACCACCCCCGGTGCCGGCGCGTCCCGGAGGGCGGCGGCCGGCGACGACGTTCCCGGCGGCCGCTCGCGGACGATGACCGTCGTCGGCCACGTCACGCTCGCCCTGCTCGGCCTCGTCTGTATCTTCCCGATCTACTGGATGTACGCGACGTCGCTGCGCCGCCCCAACGACGTGTACAAGACGTCGTACCTGCCGTGGCCGCTGTCGGTCGACAGCTACTCGCAGGCCCTCGACCAGCTCGACCTGGGCCGACTACTGCTGAACACGACGCTCGTCGCCCTGTTCACCGCCCTCGGCCAGCTGCTGACCAGCGTGCTGGCCGCCTACGCCTTCGCCGTGTGGACCTTCCCGGCGAAGCGGCTGCTCTACCTGGCCTTCGTCGGCACCTGGCTGGTGCCGTTCCAGGTCACGATGCTGCCGAACTACGTGCTGCTGCACGACCTCGGCCTGCTCAACTCGCTGTCCGGTGTGGTCGTGCCGAACCTCGTGTCGGCGCTCGGCGTGCTGATGCTGCGCCAGCACTTCGACAGCTTCCCCAAGGAGCTGCTGGAGGCGTCCCGCATGGACGGCCGCTCGTCCTGGGCGACGCTGTGGACGGTGGTCGTCCCGAACCTGCGCGCCCCGCTGGCGGCGCTGTCGATCCTGCTGTTCGTGAACGCCTGGAACGAGTACTTCTGGCCGGCGATGGTGCTCCAGCGCGGCAACCTGGTCCTGCAGCTCGGCATCAACAGCTTCATCAACTCGGTCGAGACCGAGGAATGGGGCCCGTTGACCGCCGCCGCCGGCCTCGCCACCCTCCCCATCTTCGCCCTCTACCTGGCCCTGCAACGCCACGTCATCAACGGCTTCGTCCGCTCCGGCCTCCGCTGACCCTCCCCCACCCACCTGCCTACGCGGCTGAGCACGGCCGTGTCGCATAATCTGGGCAAATCGGACAGCCGCCCGCGAATTCGCGACACGGCCCCGCTCTCCCACGCACACCGCCGGACCACGGCACCTCGGCGCGGCGAAGGGACGGGTGGATCTTGGGCGGATCAGTAGGGCGAGGCGTCGTCGCCCCGGCGCGACTCGGCGGCGCGTACGGCGGCGCCCACCATCTTCACCAGCTGGGCCGCGCCGACGGTCACGTCCCACCAGGTGAACCGCAGGATCTCCCAGCGGAGTCGGACCAGCGCGTTCTGCCGGAACCGGTCCCGATACAGGGCCGCAGGCACGCTATGCGGCCCGACGCCGTCCGCCTCGACCGCGAGCCGCAACGAAGGCCAGGCGAAGTCGACCCGAGCGACGAACCGGCCAGTCGTCGGATCGCAGACCGGCCACTGGCACTCGTCAGGCAGCAGCCCGAAATCGCCGAGCAGGAGGCGGACCCGCGTCTCCAGCGGAGACTCCGCCCGCCCATCGATGCGGTCCCACCAGCCGCGGGCTCGGCGGCCATTCGGCCGCGCCGACACCCGGCCGCGTAGATCGAGCACGTCCGCGGCGGCCAACTGGCCGGCGAACAGCATCGCGTCGACGACGCTGACGAACTCCTCGCGATCGCACAGCAAGGCGAGATCCTCCAGCGTCCGCGGAACCGTGCAGACGCGCAGGCCGCCGAGGTCGACGATGTCCGAGTCGCGCAGCTCCAGGCGACGTCGCCGATAGCCCGTTCGATCCCGCCGACGATTGCCGGTGGGCAGCGCGAGGTCGGTCGGCTCGTCCGACCTGAAGGCCGCCAGCCCAGGCAGATGATGCAACCGGGCTGCGGTCCGCCCACAGATGGTGCCGCCGAGGACGGACTGCGCGGCCCGCGCTCGCGCCCGCACCTCGTCGCGTACAGGCGGTATCAGCAAGGCCCCCTGCAAGGGAGAGGACCATCCGTGACGCCGCCGCCGCGACAGGGCGTCGTCGGACATGCCCAGCTGACGGGCCTGCTCACTGGTCACGACATCGTCCTGACGACGAGCCAGCGCGACGACGCGGTCGTGTGGCGTGGACATCATCCCACTCTCGGACATGCCCCCTGAACACGGCAGCCGTATCGGCCCATCTGTGGAGGACCGCGCCATCGCCTCAGCGGTACTACCAGCTGTGGAAAACCAAGCGCCCTGGCGTTACAGCCCTCGCAAGATCGTGATGGCGGCTGAAGCTGGTCAGGGTTGGCGGACCTCGGCGAACAGCTCCTGCGGAGGCCGTTGTCAAGGTAGGTCGCCGACAACATGGACCGCCAGACGTCGTTGCAAAGACATTGCCGCCGCCATCAAATCTGTCTGCATACAGAATATTTGACACCGATACGCGAGAAGGGCTATTGGGGGCAAGGACGTGAACGGCTGGCTGCGATGCCGGAAGGCGTCCATGGGGATCGATTGGGTGTCACCGTGCAGGTTACGGTGCCGAACTGGCCTGTTGGTGCTGAATGGTGCGAGCGGTCCGGAGTGGGCGTCGTATTCCTCCTGGTAAACCGGATGAGCGCGTTCCCATCAGGTCGACGTCATCGCGTCGGCAGCGCGGCGGGGTCGCGCCGTACTGCTTCTGACGGGAGTTCTGATGTCCTCGACAAGCGCCGCGGCGAAACGCCCCGGCCACCGCTGTCGGACAGCGCTGGTGCTGGTGGCCGTCGCGGCGGCGGTGGCTGCCTGTGGCACCTCGGGGGCGGCGCCGCCCGGGGCGGAGATCGTCTCCCGTCCCACGGGCGCGCCGAACCCGAGCCCGGGGGCGACGCAGGGCGCGCAGGTGCACGGCGGTGCGGCGGCCGGCCTGCCCGCGGCCGGCCTGTCCGCGGCCGGCCTGTCCGCGGCCGGCCTGTCCGCGGACGCCCCGCGCCCGCGTGCGTCCAGCGACGCGGCGCCTACCCGCGCCGCCGGGCCGCCCCAGCAGACGATCACGGCGCGGGATGGCACCGTGCTGACCGCCACCGTCGTCGTCCCGCCGGTGCCTGGACGGTATCCGCTGGCCGTGATTCCGGCGGCCTGGGGATTTCCGAACACGGTGTTCGACGTGCAGGCGAAGGAGTTGTCCGCGCGTGGCTACGTGGTTCTGACCTACAACACCCGCGGCTTCTTCAGCTCGGGCGGCACGGTGGACGTGTCCGGACCCCGTGACGTTTCCGATGTGTCCGACGTCATCAGCTGGGCGCTCGCCCACACGCCGGCGGATCCGGCCCGGGTCGGCGTCGCCGGACTGTCCTACGGGGGCGGCATAGCCCTGCTCGCCGCGGCGGCCGACGCACGGGTCCGGACGGTCGCGTCCCTGAGCGGATGGACGGACTTCGGGTACTCCCTCTACGCCGCGGACACCCGTCACAAGGCCGCGCTGGATCTCCTCACCAGCCTGCTGCAGAAGACCGGACGGAGCGGGGCGGACTTCACCACGTTCCTCGACGACTACAACGGCCTGCGAAACATGCCCTCCGTGCTGGCCTGGGCGAAGGCGCGCAGCGCCGGCAGTCTCCTGGACGCCGTCAACAGGCATCACCCCGCGGTCTTCATGGCGGCCGCGTACGGCGACAACTTCTTCGCGCCGAATCCGCAGATCGATTTCTTCACCGGGCTGACCGGGCCGAAGTCGCTTCAGCTCGCTCCCGGCGACCACGGAACCAACGAGATCGGCGGCCTACTCGGGATTCCCAACGGGGTGTGGTCGTCCGCGTGGGACTGGTTCGACCGCGGTCTGCGTCCGGGGTCACCGTCCGCAGCGGCGCCCGCGCCCGCGGCCGTGCGGCTCACGACGGACGGCGGCGGCGTCGAGACCTACCCGACCTGGGCCGCGGCGACCCGCTCCACGACGACGCTGCGCCTGGGGCCCGCGCCGCTGGGCACCGGCGATCTGTCGCCGACCGCCGCCACCGGGAGCTGGTCGACGTCGATCCGGTCCGGCACCGACACCACCGCCAACGCCGGCACGGTCCTGATCACCAAGGCCCTGCAGGGGATCAGCCACCTGCCGCCGACGCTGCGCCTCGACTCGGTCGATCGGCGGGACGGCGCGGTCTGGCAGGCGCCGCCGACCCCGCTGCCGCAGCGTATCCGCGGCATCCCGACCCTGCGGCTGTCCCTGACGCCGAACGTCGACACCGGGACCGTGGTCGCCTACCTGTACGCCACCAGCCCCACCGGCGACTCCACCCTGCTCAGCAAGGCCGTGCACACCTACCTCGGGGCGACGCCCGGCCAGCCGCAGGCAGCGACGCTCGCCTTCGACCCGGTCGCGACGGACGTGCTGACGGGATGCCACCTCTCGCTGGTCATCGACACGAAGGACGATCTCTACCTCGACATGGACCGCGCCGGTGGCACCGTGGCGTTCGGTTCACCGAGTGCCCAGCCGTCCCAGCTGAGCGTGCCGCTCGGCTGAGCTGGGACGACGCGGTCCGGTTCGAGGTGCGCGCTGTTCCGTCGGCCGCGGGGCATGGTTGTCCCCGGCCGGCGGGCCAGCCGTACCTCGCGGGCTTTGACGGTGGACGTCCGACCCGTCGAAGTCAGACCATCATCAATCATTATTGTGGTTACGGAATGCGGGTCGGATATCTCCGGCCTGGCCATCCCTAGCATGTCACCACCAGCCCGGCACGTTCCCGCACGCCCTTGGACGAAGACGGATCGGGGTGCATCTGACGTGAGCAGCGACGCTCGTGAGAAGGCTGGCCCGGCGTGGTCCTGGAAGACCAAGGCCACACCGCGCCCCTCGGTGGACCTGCGAACCGATGTGCCGCACAGTGCACGTGACCAAGGTGCCATGGTGTGATCCTCGCCAGTGCGTGCCGCGTGTCGCGGCAGGTGGACTACGGGCATCGGGGCGCTGGGCACCAGAGCTCGTGGTGGCAGTGTGCCCTTGGCCGTCGCCACTTCGGCACTCGTTCGTGCCTCCAGCGTGTACCGCCGGTGGTACACCTCACGCTCACCGACCCGAGCCTGTTTCCATCGCGACCTGATCTCGGGAATGGCCGACTCCGCGGGTGCTTCATAACCCGCACGCCCTCATGCTCACGATCTTCCCGGCGAAGCGGCCTTCCCGCGTGACAACGGTGGCTGTCGTCCACGTGCGCCGCTGATTTCCCGTGAGCGCCGCCGCTGCGCCCACTTCACCGCGCCTGGACTGTCGTGAAAACGCGAAAGGAGCGTCACCGCCGGATCCGGCGGATGCGGGGTCTCCTCTCCGGTGCGGGGCCCCTGCCGTGTGGTCGGCGGCACGCGACAGATGAGGCTGCCACGCCCCAACGATCCGGTGGCCGCTGCAGCAGAGCCCGCCTGTTGAGGCGTCGAGCCAGCGGGTGGCGATGAGGGACGTGTCGTGGGTGCCGGCACGGAAGGACGGATGGTCGAGGGCGTCGCGCAGGAACGGCGCCGTGGTGGCGAGGCCGGGGCCGTCGACGACCGTCTCGGTGAGGGCGCGGCGCATGCGGGCGATGGCGCCGGCGCGGTCGGGGGCCCAGACGACGATCTTGGCGAGCAGCGAGTCGTAGAACGGCGGGATGCGGTAGCCCGTCTCCAGGTGCGTGTCGACGCGGACGAACGGGCCACCGGGCAGGACGAGGCGGGTGACAAGGCCTGGAGTCGGGCGGAAGCGGATGGTCGCGGTCGTCAACCGCAGTGCGCCCGCTGGCCGGACGTGTGGTGACGCGGGTGAATGTCGCAATCACCCGGAACCACCTGCGCTCACATCCATAGAGTAATTATATCGTCACCCTACGTATAGACTAGCCATGTCAACGAAGGTGAGGCCTTCGTCGCCGATCTCCGCGACGAGGGTCTCTGACGAAGGTGTGAGGCACGAACGTGCTCATCAAGCCAGCCGCGGGGCGCGCGGACCGACAAGATTATTCTCATCACGACGAACCCAGCCAACTCCCCAACAGGTGGCGGCGGACGACACGGCGAGCCGGCCGGCAGAACCGGCACAGACGCCGGCCCGGCGGCGATGACCGGCGCCGAAGGCTGGCCCGGCTGGTCTGCCTGGTTCCCATGGTGGTGAGTGTGCTGGCCGGGCTGCAGGCGGTCTCGACCGCGGCGCCGGCACTGACCGCGACGATCGAGGACTCCAGCGTCGGCACCGGCACCAACCAGGTCGCCTACGCCGGCACCTGGACGGTGTGCGGGGGCTGCATCCCCACGACCCCCAACGGGAGCTTCCGCTACTCCTCCGCGGCGAACGCGACCGCGACCATCCGGTTCACCGGGACACAGATCAAGTTCTACGGGATCCGGGAGACACACGGCGGCGTCGCCACCGTCAGCATCGACGGCGGCACCCCCGGCGTCTTCGACACCTACGCGGCGACGTCGAGCAACCCCCTGGTCTACGAGTCGGGAGTGCTCGCCAACACCACGCACACCGCCGTGCTGCGCAACCTCGGCCAGAACAACCCGCCGTCCGACGGGTTCGTCGTCGGGTTCGACCGCGCCGAGGTGTACGTCGACCCGGTCGTCCCACCGCCACCAGCCCCGGGCCAGACGAAGACGATCGAGGACAGCGACATCGGGGTCGGCGCCGTCGTGTACGTCAGCGCGTGGCTGGAGTGCAGGGGATGCGTTCCCAGCACCCCGAACAACAGCTTCCGGTACTCGTCGGCGATCGGCGCCACCGCGACCATCCGGTTCACCGGCACCCGGATCCAGGTCTACGGCGTCAAGGAACGCCACGGCGGCATCGCCACCCTGACCCTCGACAACGGGACCCCCAGCAGGGTCGACACCTACGCCCCGACGTCCAGCAACGCGCTGATCTACGACTCCGGCACGATCAGCGACGGCCCGCATTCGGTCATCCTCCACAACATCGGCGAACACAGCCCCGCCTCGGACGGCTTCGTCGTTGCCTTCGACCGCGCCGTGCTGACCCTGGGAGCCGCGACGACGCCGCCGTTCATCGGCAACCGGTCGGGAGAGCCATGGCTGTCCGGGGCGAACGGCGACCCCGTGATGTCCCCGCAGTACGTCGACTCGTTCTGTCTGTCCCGCGGCAGCCTGTGTGACCTGGCCCATGTCTACGTCCCACGGCAGAGCTGGTCGTCGATCACCAACCTGGACCTGATACGGGACAACTTCGGCGGCTGGCCGGGCCAGATGGAGATCTCCGTGCCGCCGTTCCCGGAGAACAGCGGTGCGAGTCTTCAACAGTGCGCGACCGGGGCCTACGACTCCCACTGGCGGGACTTCGGCAACTCGCTGAACAGGATCGGCCGGCAGACCTCCATCGTCCGGCTCGCCTGGGAGGCGAACGGGAACTGGTACGAGTGGTCCGGGACGGACCCGGTGGCGTACGTCAACTGCTGGCGGAAGATCGCCGATGCGATCAGGTCCGTCACCAACCCGGACCCGCTGATCAGTTGGCCCATCAACGCGCACTACTCGCAGAACCCGCCCAGCCACAACCCGCTGGACCTCTACCCCGGCGACCAGTGGGTCGACATCATCAGCATGGACGACTACGACTTCTACCCGGCGTCCCGGACGCTCGCCGAGTTCAACGCCCAGGCCAACGCGATGGGCGGGGTGACCTGGCTGTACAACTTCGCCAAGGCGCACGGGAAGCTGTTCGGCATCGGCGAATGGGGCATCGTGCAGGGCTCGGGCAGCAACGGCGGCGGCGACAACCCCGGCTACATCACGTGGATGCGGGACTGGATGGTCGCCCGGGCCGGCGAGAACTTCTACTACGAGGCCTACTTCAACAACTGCGACCAAGGCAACGTCGGCTCGAACCTCTACCGGCCCGTGACCCCCGGCTGCGTCTACCTGAACCCACTGTCCGGAGCACGGTACCGGGCACTCTGGGCACCGAACCCCTGACCGTGGGCCAGGCCTGACCAGACCCGTCCAGGTCTGGTCAGGCCTGGCCGTCCCCAGTCGCGCCCCTGTCGGCGGGCAGTCCTCGCCCGCCGACAGGGGCGCTCCGCGTTGGTTAGGACCAGCCCATGTACCCATAAAGTATGTACTGGGGCCGCGGCAGGGCGGTCATCGCGGCGTCGCCGGTGTGACGGTATCCCTGATGGCACGACGTGTCGCCGTCGCCGCCCGGCCGGGCAGGTCCAGGTCCCCGAATCCCCCCGTCGAGGGAGGACCGGAGGACCGGTTCGCGGACGGCGGCGCACGGTCAGGTGATGGAGGTGCCCACCGTCGCCGGAGCGGGGGTGACGGGCGCCGCGGCGGCTGTCGGCGGCGCCGTGGTCGGGGCCGGGCTCGTCGGCAGGGTGGCGATGAGGGACGTGTCGTGGGTGCCGGCACGGACGGACGGATGGTCGAGGGCGTCGCGCAGGAACGGCGCCGTGGTGGCGAGGCCGGGGCCGTCGACGACCGTTTCGGCGAGGGCGCGGCGCATGCGGGCGATGGCGCCGGCGCGGTCGGGGGCCCAGACGACGATCTTGGCGAGCAGCGAGTCGTAGAACGGCGGGATGCGGTAGCCCGTCTCCAGGTGCGTGTCGACCCGGACGAACGGGCCGCCGGGCAGGACGAGGCGGGTGACAAGGCCTGGAGTCGGGCGGAAGTCGCGTGCCGGGTCCTCGGCGTTGAGGCGGCATTCGATCGCCGCACCCCGGGTGACGACGTCCGCCTGGCCGTAGCCGAGCGGCTCGCCGGCGGCGACGCGCAGCTGCTCGGCGACGAGGTCGATGCCGGTGACCATCTCCGTCACCGGGTGCTCGACCTGCAGGCGGCAGTTGACCTCCATGAAGTAGTAGCCGCGCCGCGCCGGGTCGTAGAGGAACTCGGCGGTGCCGGCGCCGACGTAGCCGGCGTCGAGCAGGGCACCCACGGTGTGCGTGCCGAGTTCGGCGAGCGCGGCCTGATCGACCTCGGGCGCCGGCGACTCCTCGACGAGCTTCTGGTGGCGACGCTGCAGCGAGCAGTCGCGGGCGCCGAGGTGGACGCCGCCCCCGTGCGCGTCGAGGAGCACCTGGATCTCGACGTGGCGGGCCGAGTCCAGGTACCGCTCGCCGTAGAGGCGGCCGTCGCCGAACACGGCGAGCGCCGCGGCGCGGGTCTCGGCGTAGGCGTCCTCGACGTCGTCCCGGTCGCGCACGACGCGCATGCCACGACCGCCGCCGCCGGCGACCGCCTTGAGGATCATCGGGAAGCCGATCTCGTCGGCGAGCGCCAGCGCGGCGCCCGGACCGTCGAGGGCGTCGCGGCTGCCGGGCAGCAGCGGCAGGCCGGCCTCGCGCATGATGCCGCGGGCGATCGCCTTGTCGCCGAGCTGGGCCATCACCGACGCCGGCGGGCCGATGAAGACGATCCCCTCGTCCTCGCAGACCTCGGCGAACTCGGGGTTCTCCGACAGGAAGCCGTAGCCCGGGTGGATCGCCTCGGCGCCGCGGGTGCGGGCGGCCTCGACCACAGCGGGGATGTTCAGATAGCTCGCCTTCGACGGCCCGGGCCCGACCTGGACGGACTCGTCGGCGGCACGCACGGCCGCCGAGTCCCGGTCGGCGGCCGAGTGCGCGACGATCGTGCGGATGCCGAGTTCCTGGCAGGTGCGCACGACCCGCAGCGCGATCTCGCCGCGGTTGGCGACCAGGACGCTGGTGAACATCAGCCCTCGCCGCCAGCCGCGGCGAGCACGAACAGCGGCTGGCCGTGCTCGATCGGGCTCGCGTCGTCGACCAGGACGCGCACGACCCGCCCGGCCCGCTCCGCCTCGATCGGGATCATCAACTTCATCGCCTCGACGATGCCGACCTGCTGCCCGGCCCGCACCGTGTCGCCCTCACTGACGAACGGCGGCTTGCCGGGTTCAGGCGCCCGGTAGAACATTCCGACCGACGGCGAGTCGAGCGTGAACTCCCCCGCGCCTGCCTCGGCCGCGCCCGCGCCGCCAGCCGCCGGCGCTGTCACCGCGGTGGCACCGCTCGTCGCGGCACCGCTCGTCGCGGGACCGTGCGCGCCGGCACCATTCGGGCCCGCGCCGTTGACGGTGGCGCCGTTGGTCGCGGCACCCGCGATGGCACCGTTCACGGCGGCGCCGTTCGTCGAGCCGGCCCCCAGCGCCTGGGCGCCGTCGCCGCCGGTGAGCGGACGGACGGCCGTCGGCGCGGTGGAGACCGCCGACCAGCGGGTACGCGCCGCGGCGGAGTCGCCGAGCGCGGGCGCGACGGTCGCCCAGCCCATCTCGACGGTAACGTCGCCCGCGGACACGCGCACCAGGCTCGGCGCGATCGGCGCGCGGACGGACAGCTCCAGCAGGTGGGCGCCGAGCACACCGATGACGGCGTCGACGGCCGGCAGCGCACCGTCGACGGCCGACGGCCCGAGAGCGGACGGGGACCCGGTGGCGGCCGGCGAGCCGGTGGCGGCCTGCGAGCCGGCGGTTGCCTGCGAGCCGGCGGTTGCCTGCGAACCCGTCGCGGGGACGCCCTCGGCGCCGCCGGCGCCCGTGCTGGCGCCGTCCGTCGCTCCCGCTGCCCTCGCCGCCTGGTCGATCGTCATCGGGTCGCCCCCTCTTCCTCGCTGTGGCTTGCCTCGTCGGTCTCGTCGGTCTCGTCGGTGCGGTGGTGCGCGGCGTCCGTCTCGGGGACGCCGAACTGGCGGAAGCGGGCGCGGCGGCGGGTCACCAGGGTCATCTGGTCGAGGGGCGTGAGGTCGGCGAGGGCGGCGCGCAGCGCGACCCGCAGGGTGGCGGCGGCGCGCTGCGGGTCGGCGTCGGCGCCGCCGTCGGGCTCGACGACGACGCCGTCGACGATGTGCAGGCGCAGCAGTTCGCGGGAGTCGACGCGCAGCGCCGCGGCGGCCCGGGGCGCGGCCGCCGGGTCCTTCCACAGGATCGACGCGCAGCCCTCCGCGCTGATCACCGAGTAGACGGCGTTGGCGAGCATGAGGACGCGGTCGGCGAAGGCGAGGGCGAGCGCGCCGCCGCTGCCGCCCTCGCCGGTGACCACGGCGACGACCGGCACCGCGAGCCCGGCCATGAGCCGCAGGTTCTCGGCGATCGCGACCGCCTGGGCCTGCTCCTCCGCCTCGACGCCCGGGTACGCCCCGGCGGTGTCGATCAGCGTGACGACCGGGAGGCCGAGCTTGGCCGCCAGCCGCATCACCCGGGCGGACTTGCGGTAGCCGGCCGGGGTCGGCAGGCCGAAGTTGCGGTGCCGCAGCTCGTCGGCGGTGTGGCCCTTCTGGGTGCCGATGACGACCACCGGGACACCATCGAGGCGGCCGAGGCCGGCGACGATCGCCGGGCAGTCGGCGGACATCCGGTCGCCGCGCAGCTCGGTGAAGTCCTCGACGATCATGCCGATGTAGTCGAGGGTCGTCGGCCGGCCGAGGCGGCGCGCCGCGCGCACCGACTCCCACGGGTCGCGCGCGGCGAGCTGTTCGTGGTCGGTGACGACCGCCCCGCCGGCGCGCGCGGGCTGGCGCGGGATGCCGTCCTCTCGTCGGCTCGACACCGACAGCAGCCGGCTGAGGGTGGCGCGCAGTTCGGCGCGCGGGCTGATGATGTCGACGACGCCGTGGGTGAGCAGGAACTCGGCGGTCTGGAAGTCGTCGGGGAGCACCTGGCGGATCGTCTGTTCGATGACGCGACGGCCGGCGAACCCGAGCCGGGCGCCGGGCTCGGCGATGATGACGTCCGCGAGTGTCGCGAACGACGCCGCCACCCCGCCGAACGTCGGGTCGGTGATGAGCGAGACGGTGAGGATGCCGGCCTCGTCGAGCTGGCCGAGGGCCTGGCTGGTCTTGGCCATCTGCATCAGGGCGATGGCGCCCTCCTGCATCCGCGCGCCACCGGACGCGGTGACGGTGATCAGCGGCGTCCGCTCGCGCAGCGCGACCTCGGCGCCGCGGGTGAACACCTCGCCGACCGCGGCACCGAGGCTGCCGCCGAGGAACCGGAAGTCCATGACGACGACGACGGCCGGGTTGCCGTCGATCGTCCCGCGCACGGCGACCGCCGCGTCATGCAGCCCCGTGGCGGCGCGGGCGGCGCGAAGCCGGTCCGGGTAGGGCTTGGAGTCGACGAACTCCAGCGGGTCGCCGTCGATCGCCGTCACCTCGATGTCGCGGCGCGAACCGGCGTCGAGCAGCAGGTCGAGCCGCTGGTCGATGGTCATCGGGGCGTGCCAGCCGCAGTCGGCGCAGACCCGCCCGGCCCGGTCGAACCGGCGCCCGTAGATCATCGTGCGGCAGCCGCCGCACAGCAGCCACGACGATCCCGCCTCCGCGCGGCCGCGCCCGACACCCGCCGACCGCGCTCCGGGCGCATGGCCACCGCCGTCCGCGTCCCCGCCCCGGTCGCGGACGGTGCTTCCCTCCGTTCGAACGGCCTCGATCGTCATCGCTGGCTGCCTTTCGTCACTGGGACGGAACAACGGGGATGTACGTGGTGGCGGAGGACGGCAGCCGCACGCCGGCGGCCCGCAGCGCCGCGACCCGCTCGTGGAAGGCGGCGCCGACCATCAGGTGACCGGCCACCTCGGCGACGTGCCGGTTGCCGACCTCGGCGAGGTAGGTGCCGGCGACCCAGGCGTTGAACGCCCCCATCGCCGGGCCGCACCACACCTGGTAGTCGGCGGCCCGGTCGGGATCGCCGGCGATGCTCCAGCCGGACGAGCGGCCCAGGTACCAGCGGAACACCAGCGCCATGCGCCGGCGGGGGTCGTCCGCGGCCCGGGTGATCTGGTCGGGGTCGCGGCGGGTGAAGAACTCGACGCAGTCCGCCCAGACGTCGTCGAGTGTGCGGCGGAAGACCCGCTTCTCCAGCGTGTCGCGCACGTCGGCGGGCAGCGCGTCCAGCCCGTCGTAGGCCCGGTACAGCTCGTAGAGCTGGCGCGCGCGGCCAGGGAACAGGGTGCCGCGGCGCAGCACCTGCACCTCCACGCCGAGCTCGAACATGTCCGCCGACGGCGTCATCGCCGTGTCGGCGACACCGGTCGCCGCGAGCATCCGCTTGGTGGTGTCCGACTGGTCCGCCTCGACGGTGGACTGGTTCACCGAGCCGGTGACGACGTAGGCGGCGCCGAGGGCGAACGCCGCCGCCGCGGCCGCGGGCGTCCCGATCCCGCCGGCCGCGCCGACCCGCACCGCGCTCGGCCGGCCCTGCTCGCGGCGGATCCGCTCGGCGAGGGCCAGCAGTTCGGGCAGCAGGACGACGAGGGGACGCCGGTCGGTGTGACCGCCGGAGTCGGCTTCGGCGGTGATGTCGTCGGCAAGGGGCACGGTGGCGGCGAGCTCGGCCTGCTCGGGCGTCACGTCGCCGGCGGCGAGCAGGCCGCGGACGAGGTCCGCCGGCGCCGGGCGCAGGAACCGCTCGGCGACCTCGGCCCGCGACACCTTGCCGATCACGCGGTGGCCGATCTCGACCCGCCCGTCGCGGCCGCGGTGCAGGCCGGCGAGCCGGTAGCGGACGAGCTGCGCCGTCGGCTCGACGAACGCCGACGCCTCCAGCGTGGTGACGCCGTGGCGCAGGCAGGCGTCGACGGTCGCCGCCTCCATCGCCGACTCGCTCGGGCTGTGGATGAGGTTGCAGGCGAACGGCGCGCCGGCGGCGTCGCGGACGATCGCGGCGAGCGCCTCGTCGACCCGCGCGGGCAGCACTCCCGCGGCGCCGAACGAGGCGAGGAAGCCGGCGCGGGCGAGCGCGGCCACCATCGGCGCCGACGCGATCCCGTTCGCCATCGCCCCGGCCATGTAGGCGTACCGCACGCCGTGCGCCGCCCGGAACGCGGGATCACCGAGGGCGGTCGCCGGCCGGGGCCCCGTGGCGGCGAGCACCTGCCCGCCGGCCGCCACCACCTGGGCCACCTCGCTCTGGTCACCGCTGGTCCGCACCCGCCCGCCGCTGTCGCGCAGCACGTAGCAGGGCCGGTCCAGCGCGAGCAGGTCCCGGTAGGCCGCACCGGCCGCACCGGTGGGCGCGGCGGCCACCGCGGTCGCCGGGGGTGTGGTCGTCACCATGACGGGGCTCCGTCCTCGCGCAGTTCGACGGCGATGCCGAGGCACTCGTAGATCCGCAGGCCCGGCTTCCAGACGCTGGCGTCGCCGGTCACCCGGACCCGGCCCTGGCCACGGCGCACCTCCTTGATGTGCACCTCCAGACGCGTCTCGCCGTCCGTCGGCAGGAACTGGCCGCGGTACTTCCAGGTGAACGCCGTGCCGACGGGCAGGATGAACGCCGGGTCGACGAGACCGTCCGCGTGCGCCGAGTCGAGCAGCCACTCCTGCATCGCCTGGATGACCGTCTCGACGCCGAGCGAACCGGGGATGACCGGGTCGAGGTGGAAATGGCGGGCGAAGAACCAGTCGTCCGGGTCGATGGCGCGCACCGCGTGCAGGTAGCCCTCGCCGTAGCGGCCACCGCCGTCGACGACGTCGACCGTGTCGAGCAGCGCCAGGTGGTCGCGGGCGATGAGACGGGCGTGCGGGTCGGCGCGGCGGGCGGCGACGTCGATCGTGCGCGTCGCCGGGCGCGGGTCGACGGAGTCCAGCCAGGTCGGCGCGAACTTCCCGGCGTCCAGGCCGGTCTGGTTGGCCAGCGCGCCGTCGCTGAAGTAGCCGAACAGCGTCTCGCCCTCGTAGAACGGCTCGCCGTCGACCGACAGGGTGTAGCTGAAGTTCTGCAGCGACGAGCCGGGCATGTCGGTGGTGGACAGCAGCCTGGAGTGCTGGCGGATGGTGGCGTCGCGCAGGTCGATCTCGCGCAGCACCGTCGCCGACCCGCCGAGGTTGCGCAGGCTGACGACCGCCGCCGGGTCGCCGAGGGTGGCGCCCATGTAGTAGCCGACCATCAGCGCGGCCTGCAGCGACGTCTCCATGTAGACGCAGTTCGGCATGGACGCGTTGGCGGTGTCGGCGAAGTACCAGGAGTCCGCCGGGGCGTCGTACTCGGTGACGTGCGAGGCGCCGCCGGCGAGTGTCGCCGCCTCGCCGCGGGTGCCGTGCAGCTCCAGGACGCGGTCGACGAGCAGCAGCCCGCCGGACGGCAGCCGGGTCGCCTTGCGCCCGGTGTAGCCGGCGAACTCCGGTCCCAGCGCGATCGCCTGATCGCCGCGGCAGAAGTGGGCCATGTGGAACTCGCTGAGCATCGCCCGGTCACCGAACCGGTTGCGCCGACCCAGCCACGCGGCCGGCCGGCCACCGATCTCGGGCCCGACGGCCCGTCCGTCCGGCTCCCGCAGTCCGACGACGAGGTCGACGACCCGGGCCAGCACCTCGCCGTCCGACTCACCCGCGCCCCCCGCGACGCCCGGTGCGGCGCCTGGACGGCCGTTTGCCGTACCGCCAACGCCGTTTGCCGTAGCGCCACCGGCGCCCGGGCCGACGCGGCGCAGCTCCGCGTCCGCGCGCAGCCACGGCCGCGGCACCAGATCGACGTCGGCGATCTCGACGACGAGCACGAACTCGCCACCCTCGGCGCCGGCCAGGGCGACACGCGGCCCGGCGCCGTCGGCGGCCTCGCCCGACGCGGCGGCGCCCTCGACGAACCGGGCGTCCGGCAGGCACAGATGCAGCCCCAGGTACACGGCGAACAGCCGCGCCGCCTGGGCCGCGGCCGCCACCACGTCGGCCTCACCGAGCGCGGCACCCGGCGGCGCGACGAGCCGGGCGCGCAGCAGCCCCCGCCCGGCGCGCCCGCCGCGCAGCTCGATGGCCTCCACCGCGGCCAGCAGCGACGGACCGGCGCCGGTGAAGCGGACCGCCCCGTCGAGGCCCTCCTGCTCGTAGGCCGCGCCGAACACCGCGGCGATCTCGGCACGGGCGATCCGGTCCAGCTCGGCCGGGCCGAGCGCGCGCACCGTCGTGCGGGCCAGCGGCTTGAACGACGCCTCCGTCGTCACCCGGCCGCGCGCCGGCGCCGGGGGCAGTGCCACCGGCAGCGCCGGCGTGCCGGCGAGGGCGAGTCCCGCGGCGTGCGCCGGCGGACCCGCGTCGACGCCGGCCGACAGGCCAAGCCGGGCCAGTGCTCGCCGCTGCAGACCCGTCTGGGCCCGCAGCGCGCTGGCGTGCGCCGCGACGGTCGTCGCCCGCAGCAGTCGGATCATCTCCGTGACCGACGCCGCGGCCGGGTCGCCCACCCGGACGGCGCCGACCGCGCCGCGCGCGACCAGTTCCCGGGAGCCCACCGGCGCCACCACGACCGCATCCGGGTCGAAGACCGGCGCACCCACCTCCGCGGCGGGCGACGCGGTGACACCGGCGGGCACGGCGGGCACGGCGGGCGCGGCGGGCACGGTCGGCGCGGCGAGAGCCAGCGGGTCGAAGGCCTCGCCGGCGAAGCCGAGCTCCTCCGCCTCGTCCACACTGAACTCCTGGCCGGGAACGCCCCGACCGGCGACGGTTTCCTGAGCTACGACGGTCATACCGAAACGTCCTCGTTCTCGGTCGGGGTCTGCCGCCAGGCCCGGACGGCCTCGGCGAACTTCGCGGCCATGCCGGGCGTGGCGGCGACGGTGACGTCGGTGAAGCGGGCCAGGACGGTGCCGTCGGGGGCGGCGGCCGTCGCGGTGACGGTCGCGGTGCCGCCACCGGCGTCGACGCGGGCGCCGTCGAGCACGAGCACGAACGGCGACCCGTCGGGCAGCGGCCGCAGGTACTCGGCGCGGCCGATGGCCAGCGGCAGGCAGGCCTGGCCCAGCAGCGCCAGGCCGAGCACCGGCGGGCCCTGCAGCAGCACGTCGGCGAGCACCGGGCTGTGCAACGCCCCGCCGAACGCGGCACGCAGGTCCGCGTCGTCGGCGAGGACGCATTCGAGGACGAGGCGGTCGGCGCCGCGTTCCAGCACGCGGCGCATGCCCTGCAGCCGCGGCCCGTGGAACTGGGTGCCCTCGAGGTAGATGTCGAGCCCGTTCTCCGGGCCCTCCCCCAACCGGTAGCTCGGCCACCCGGGGACGGCCGACGCATCGCCCGCCGACCCGGCCGCGCGCGCCTCGTCGGCCGGGGCGGCGAGGACGAGGGTCGCCGCGTAGTGCGGGACGGGCAGGCGCCCGGCACCGTCGCCGCGCACCGAGACGCGCATCAGCAGGCGAGTGCCGGCGTCGCCGTCCCCCTCGGACCCGGCGGGTTCGAGGACGACCTGCGCGGTCTCGGGCGCGGACCCGTCGAAGACGATGCCCTTGTGCACCACGAACCCGCGGACCTCGACGACTCGCCGGCCGGGCAGCGCCCGCTCGGCCACGTTGATCATCCAGCCGAGGCCGAACGTCGCCGGCAGTACCCGGTGCGCGCCGACCTGGTGGGCGGCGATGACCGGGTGTTCCTCGATCCCGGCCAGACGTCGCCGGGCGCGCAGCGTCGCGCCGCCCGCGGCGGCCGACTCGGCGAGCGCGTGGTCGGGGCCGACCAGGACGCACGTCTCGCCGGCGCGGTCGGCGCGGAACGTGTCGACGAACGCGCCGGCGCCGGCGTCCGGGGCGAGCAGCTCCACCCCGCGCGCGGCGAACAGCTCCCGCAGCGCCGGGGTGACCATGCCGCCGTCCCACGCGCCCCAGTCGATGGCGACGACGTGCCGGCCGGGCCGGTCGTGGCGCAGCGCGGCGGCGACGCGGCACAGCGCCTCGTTCGCGGCGGCGTAGTCGGCCTGACCCGGGTTGCCGAACAGCCCCGCGACCGAGGTGAACAGCACCACGTGCCGCAACGCCGCGCCGCCCGACCCGCCCGCGGCGCCGGAGGCGTCGTGGGCGTCGGAGGCGTCGTGGGCGTCGGAGGCGTCGTGGGCGTCGGAGGCGTCGTGGGCGTCGGTCGGCTCGTCGAGGGCGTCGAGCAGGGCCCGCAGTCCACCGAGCTTGGGGGCGAAGACGCGGGCGACGTCGGCCTCGGTCTTGTCCACGAGCCGGGCGTCGGCGAGCACGCCGGCGCCGTGCACGATGCCGGTGACCCGCGCGCGCAGCTCGCCGAGGGCCGCCCGGACGGCGGCCGGGTCGGTGACGTCGACCGGCACGTAGTCCGCCCGCGCACCGGCCGCCCGCACGGCGGCGAGCGTCACGCGGATCTCCCGGGCCGCCAGCAGCCCCTGGTAGAGGCGTTCCACCTCGCGGGGAGTCGGCCGGGTGCCGCCGGAGCGCAGGTGCGCGATCACGGCCGGCTTGAGCGCGCCGTCGGCGACGCCGACGGCCCAGTCGGGCTCGTCGTCCAGGGGTGAGCGGCCGAGCAGGACGAACCGGGCCGGAACCCGTTCGGCCAGGGCGCGCACGCACAGCGCCGTCACCCCCCGGGCTCCACCGGAGACGACGAACACGTCGTCCGCCCCCACGGTGAGCTCGGCGCCGCCCGCAGGGTCCGGGACCGCCGTCGTCCCGACAGCGGTGCGGGCTCCGTCGACGGCGGTGTCGGCGGGATGGGCGGTATAGGCGGGATGGGCGGGGGCGTGCGGGTCGAACAGGCCGGGGACGATCGTCCAGCGGGTGCCGGCAGCGTCGAGGCCGACCTCGGGTGTGTCGCGGGCGGCGTCGTGCAGCTCGGCGTCGAGCAGCGCGGCGACCGTGTCCGCGGGCAGGCCGGGCGCGGCGTCGAGGGCCCGGCAGAACAGCGCCGGCGCCTCGGCGTCCAGGGTCTTCACGACCCCGCCGACGCCGCCGAGCAGCGACGCGACCAGACCGGCCGAGCCGTGATGCCCGAGGCCGCCGTCGAGGCGGGTCAGGGTGACGAACGCGGCCCGGGTGCCGTCGGCGGCGGTCGCCGTCAGCGGACCGTGGGCCTGCCTGGCCAGCTGGATCGTCTCGGCGAGCCGCGCGGCTGTCGGCTCCCAGCCGTCGCCCGGGGTCAGCAGGGTCAGGACCAGGTCGACCCGGCCATCGAACACCCCCTGCGACCTGGTGGTGTCGAGGTCGACGGGATGGGCGGTCCAGCCGCGCTCGCGCAGTCCGCCGGTCAGCGGCTCCGCGTCGGGGCTGGAGCGGTGCAGCACGACGGCCACCGGGGACTCGGCGAACGGCTTGTCCAGGCGGTCGACGGGGGGCAGGGTCACCAGCCGGACGACGCGGCGGGGGGCCGGCGCCGACGCCGGCTCACCGGCTTTTGGGTCGACACCACCTGCCTCCGCGCCGGTCACGGCGTCGGCCGGGCCGGCCGGTCCGGGTGGTGCGGCGGCGGTGACGAACTCGGTGATCTGGTCGAGGGTCCGCAGCTCGGCGAGCTGCTCCGGGCCGACCGTCGGCGCCTGCGGGAACCGCTCCCGCAAAGCCCCGAGCACCTGCACCCGCTTGATCGAGTCAACCCCGAGATCCGCCTCCAGATCCATCCCGGTGTCGATCATGTCCGGGGCATAGCCCGTCTTCTCCGCCACCACGTCCACCAGCGCGGACCGCACCGCGTCCCGGTCGAGCGCCACGCCGCCGCTCGCGGGACCGGCGGTGCCGACGCCGGATCCGGCGGGCGCCGCCGGGAGGGCGGCGGTGACGAACTCGGTGATCTGGTCCAGCGTGCGCAGCTCGGCGAGCTGCTCCGGGCCGACCGTCGGCGCCTGCGGGAACCGCTCCCGCAAAGCCCCGAGCACCTGCACCCGCTTGATCGAGTCAACCCCGAGATCCGCCTCCAGATCCATCCCGGTGT
>NZ_JCBATA010000040.1:0-71821 GCF_059816245.1 Frankia sp. RB5 | reverse complement strand
CCCCCCCCCCACACCCCCCCCCCCCCCCCCCCCAACCCCCCCATCCCACACACCCTTCCCCACCCCCCCGCTCTGCCCCTCGGCCCCCCCCGGCGGGGGGGGGGCGCCCCCCGCCACCGACCTCCACCGTTTGGTGCCCGCGCCGCCACCGCCGCACCCCCCCCCCACCGCCCCGCGGGCGGTGCCCCGCGGCGCCGGCCACACGCGGCGCCGCGGCGCACGCCCGGCCGGCGGGTTCGGCTGCATCCCGCCCGCGCGCCCGCGCCCGGCCGTGCCCGCGGACCTGGACCTGCTCGAGCGCGAGTTCTCCGACACCGAGCGATTCGCCCGCTGGATCGTCGGCGCCGGCCCCGACGTGCTGGTCGTGGACCCACCCGACCTGCGCGCCGCCGTCGTCGCCCGGCTGCGCGCCGCCGCCGCGGGCACCGCCCCCGGTGAGCGGGACGCGGCGGCCGGGCCGGACGGGGCATGCGGGCTGCAGGAGGCTGCCGGGCAGGAGGAGGCGGCCGGGCTGGAGGAGGCGGGCCCGCGGGGCGAGCGGCGGGCGCCGGATCCCGCCGACGCGTCCCTGCCGGGCACGGTGGGTGAGCCGGGGCGATGAGTGCCGCGACCGATCGGCTGAGCCGGCTGCTCGCCCTCGTCCCGTGGCTGCGCGCCCATCCGGGGGTGTCGCTGCCCGCCGCCGCCGAGGCGTTCGGCATCACCCCGCGCCAGCTGCGCGACGACCTCGACCTGCTGTTCGTCTGCGGGCTGCCCGGCGGGGCGCCCGGTGACCTCATCGACCTGAGCTACTCCGGCGACCAGATCACCGTCGCCGACCCGCAGACCCTCGACCGTCCGCTGCGGCTGTCGGTGGACGAGGCGACCGCGCTCGTCGTCGCCGCCCGTGCCCTCGCCGACGTGCCGGGACTGGCCGGCCGCGACGCCCTCGACCGGGCGCTGGAGAAACTCGAGAAGGCGGTGGGCGCCAGCGCCAGCGCCGCCGGTCAGGTCCGGGTCAGCCTCGACACCCACGACGAGGTCCTCGCCGCCGTGCAGCGCTCGCTGCGGGAACGGCGCCGGGTGCACCTGCGCTACCTCGTCTGGTCGCGCGACGAGCTGACCGAGCGCGACGTCGACCCGATGCGCGTGCTGGTCCGGGAGGGCCGCTGGTACCTGGAGGGATGGTGCCATCGGGCGGAGGCGGTGCGGCTGTTCCGGCTCGACCGCATCGACGGCCCGGACGGGGTGCGGCTGCTCGACGTCCCCGCGGCCCCGCCGCCCGAGGCGGTCTCCCGGGACACCAGCGACGGCATCTACCACCCGGCCCCCGGCGACGTGCGGGTCGTGCTCGAACTGTCCTCCCCGGCGCGCTGGGTCGCCGACTACTACCCGGTGACGCAGGTCCGGGAGCTGTCCGCGGGTCGTCTCGAGGTCACCCTGCACGCCCGGGAGACGTCCTGGCTGCACCGGCTGGTGCTCGGTCTCGGCGCCGACGTACGCGTCGTCGAGCCCCGCGCGCTCGCCGAGGACGTCCACGCCCTGGCCCGGCGCGCGCTCGCCGCCTACGGCCTCGATCCCGGCGACGGATAGGGTCATGGTCATGCTCTGGGCGTTGGTCTACCTCGTGCTGATCCTCGGCGGACTGGCGCTGCTCGTCCTGTGCGCCTGGCGGGTGTGGCAGAAGGTGCGCGGGGTGCGCCGGGCGCTGGGTGAGCTGTCGACCCGGGTGTCCGGCCTCGCCACCGACACCGCGGCGCTGTCGGCCCGGCTCGACCACGCCGAGGTCGGCGCGCGCCTCGCCGACCGCACCTCCTGACGCGAGCCCCGGGACACCCCGGGCCGAGGCCGTCGCCCGACGGGGCCACCGAATGACCACAAGGCGCGACCGATCCGGCGTTGGCGGCGCGCGGCGGCGCCGGAAGCATGGTCCGGGTGTGATCCGTGGTGGCTCGGCCCCTGGCCAGCGGCGGCTACGCCTCGTGAGGACGCACGGTGCGCCGCGCGGTTGCCCACCTGCGGACAGTCGCCGCAGGCTGTGACGGGCGGGAAGGAGCCCGCGCACTGTCGCGGTTCGGCTACACTTCGTCTGTCAGGTCTGCTTCGTTGCGCAGCCGTCATCTGCCGGATACCCGAACACCTTCTATCGACTCCTAGGCTGACCGACGTAGCATCGTTCGCACCGGTCGTCGTACCGGGCCGGTACCGCTCATCGGAGGACGCCGACCATGCCTAACCTGGGCACCACCGAGATCATCATCATCGCCCTCGTCGTGATGGTGCTGTTCGGAGCGAAGAAGCTCCCCGATGCGGCGCGTTCCTTCGGGCGTTCGCTGCGGATCTTCAAGGCCGAGACCAAGGGCCTGCGCGACGACGACCAGCCGGCCGCCCCCGTGCCGGCGCCGCTGCCGATCGAGGCGCCCGCGCCCGTCGCGCAGCCCGGCGCGGCGAGCTCGGTCAACGGCTCCGTCCCGGCGGCCGACCGGCACTGACCGCGTCACCTGCCGGCCGGGTGATGCGCGCCCGGCCGGTTCCCGGCGGTCTCCAGGCCGGCCGGGTCCCCCCATCCCTCGACCAGGAGACGCCGACGTGCCAGGCATTCCGACGCCGCGCAGGCTTCTCGCCTCGGTGAACAACCGGCGGACCCGCACGGTCGAGGACAGCCGGATGCCCCTCACCGAGCATCTGCGCGAGCTGCGGAACCGGATCGCGATCTCGCTGGTCGGGTTCGCGATCGCGGCGGTCGTGTGCTTCATCTTCGAGCCGCACATCTTCGACTGGCTCAAGGCGCCCTACTGCGACCTGCCGGCGGACAAGCGGTTCAGCCCGGACGGCACGGCGTCGGCGAACTGCACGCTGTACTTCTTCGGCATCCTCGACGCGTTCACGATCCGCCTGAAGATCTCGATGATCGCGGCGGCGGTGGTCTCCTCGCCGATCTGGCTCTACCAGCTGTGGTCGTTCATCACCCCCGGGCTGCACCGGCACGAGCGGCGCTGGTCGCTGACCTTCGTGGCGATCTCGCTGGTGCTGTTCGCCACCGGCGCCGTGTTCGCCTACCTCACCCTGTCGACGGGCCTGGGCCTGCTGCTCGGCTTCGGCGGCCACGGGCTGGTCAGCGTCCTGGACGGCAACCGCTACCTCAGCTACGTCCAGGCGATGCTGCTGATCTTCGGCCTGTCGTTCGAGGTGCCGCTGCTCGTCGCGATGCTCAACCTCGCCGGGGTGGTCACGACGGCGAAGCTGCGCTCGTGGCGGCGCGCCGAGATCTTCCTCGTGTTCGTCTTCGCCGCGATCATCACCCCGAGCCAGGACCCGTTCACCATGCTCGCGCTCGGCCTGCCGATGTGCCTGCTCTACGAGGTGGCACTCATCATCGGCTGGCTCAACGACCGCCGGCGCTCGCGGCGCGGCGACACGTCCCCCTACGCCGACCTCGCCGACGACGAGGCCTCGCCGTTGGACTTCGACGAAGCCCACCGTCCGCGCTTCGCCGAGCCGGCCCCAGCGCCGGCCGCGACGGGCGACGGGGCGGGCACGTCATCCCCGGTCGGCGCGGGCACCGGTCCGGCGCCCGGCGGCGGTGACCCGCTGCACGGCGACATCACCTGACCATCGCCGCCCTCGCCGTTCCCCTCCTCGCCGTCCCGCCTTCGTCGTCGCCTGCCTCGTGGCGTCCACGTCACTGTTCTCGTCCACGTCAAGGTGGCGGCGCTCGCGGCGGATGAGTGCCGGCCGCGTCCCGTAGGGTGGCAGACGTGTCCTCCGCGCCAGCGGCTCTCGTGGAGTTCGCCGCCAGCCTTCCCTTCGGGCTCGACCCGTTCCAGCACGAGGCGCTGACGGCGCTGGCGGCCGGTGACGGGGTGCTCGTCGCGGCGCCGACGGGCGCGGGCAAGACGGTGGTCGGCGAGTTCGCCGCCCACCTCGCCCTGCGCACCGCGACCCGCTGCTTCTACACGACGCCGATCAAGGCGCTGTCCAACCAGAAGTACGCCGACCTCGTCGCCCGCCACGGCGCCGACGCCGTCGGCCTGCTCACCGGCGACACCTCCCGCAACGGCTCCGCCCCGATCGTCGTCATGACGACCGAGGTGCTGCGCAACATGCTCTACGCCGGCCCCGCCGGCGGCCGCGGCCTTGACGACCTCGGCTACGTGGTCATGGACGAGGTGCACTACCTCGCCGACCGGCAGCGTGGCGCCGTGTGGGAGGAGGTCATCATCCACCTGCCGGCGCATGTCCGGCTGGTCTCCCTGTCCGCGACGGTGAGCAACGCCGAGGAGTTCGGCGAGTGGCTCGTCACCGTCCGCGGCCACACCCGGGTCATCGTCAGCGATCACCGGCCCGTGCCGCTGTGGCAGCACGTCCTCGCCGACCGGGCCCTCTACGACCTGTTCCTCGAGGACGCCGCCGGCCCGCCCGGCGCGGCCGCCTCGCCCGCCACCGCGGCCTCGGTGGCGCTGGCCCGCGCGGTGTCCCCGCACGAGCTCGCCGGCCCCGACCCGCGGACTGCCGTCGACCGGACTGCCGTCGACCGGACTGCCGTCGACCGGACTGCCGTCGACCGGACTGCCGTCGACCGGACTGCCGTCGACCGGACTGCCGTCGACCGGGACGGCGCCGACCCGGGCGACGAGCACGCCGCCGCGTCCGGGCAGAGCATCGGCCCCGAGCCCGGTCGGGGTGGGGACGGGGAGGGCTCCACGGAACGCGGCGCGGAGCGCGGCACGGACGGCACTCGCGGTGCGCAGGCGGCGCGCGGGCAGGCGCGGGACGGGCGTGACCGAGGCGCGGAACGGCGCCGCGGCGGGCCGTCCGGGCGAGGGCGCGATGCCAGCGGGCCGCGCGGTGAGCGTCCCGGCCCCGTGCGGACGGGTGCCGGGCCGGTGAGTGCAGGCGGGCGGGTGGTCAACCCGGACCTGCTGCGCCTGGCCCGCGAGGACGGCCGTGGACTGCCGGGGGCGGGAGCGCGGGGGCGCGGCCGCGGCGCGCCGGGGCCGCGGCGGCACTGGGTGCCCGGCCGGCCGGAGGTCGTCGAGCGCCTCGACCGCGACGGCCTGCTGCCCGCGATCGTGTTCGTCTTCTCCCGGGTGGGCTGCGACAGCGCCGTCACCTCCTGCGTGCGCACCGGGATGCGCCTGGTCGGCCCGGCCGAGCAGCAGCGCATCCGCACGATCGTGCGCGAGCGGACCGCCGGCATTCCCGACGCCGACCTCGACGTCCTCGGCTACTGGGGCTGGTTGGAGGGCCTGGAGCGGGGCATCGCCGCGCACCATGCCGGGATGCTCCCGACGTTCAAGGAGATCGTCGAGGAGCTGTTCGTCCAGGGCCTGGTCCGCGTCGTGTTCGCCACCGAGACCCTCGCGCTCGGCATCAACATGCCGGCCCGCACCGTCGTCCTCGAACGGCTCACGAAGTTCAACGGCGAGAGCCGTGTCGACATCACTCCCGGCGAGTACACCCAGCTCACCGGCCGGGCGGGGCGCCGTGGCATCGACGTGGAGGGCCATGCGGTCGTCCTGTGGCAGCCGGGCCTCGACCCGCTGGCGCTCGCCGGGCTCGCCTCGACCCGCACCTATCCGCTGCGCTCGTCGTTCCGTCCGTCGTACAACATGGCCGTCAACCTCGTCGGCCGCCTGGGCCACGACCGGTCCCGCGTGGTGCTGGAGTCGTCGTTCGCCCAGTTCCAGGCCGACCGCGACGTCGTGGGCCTGGCCAGCGAGGTGCGCCGCAACACCGAGATGATCGACGAGCTGCGCGCGGCGCTGCGCTGCGACCGCGGGGACGCCGCCGAGTACGACGGGCTGCGCCGCGACATCCGGGAGCGGGAGTCGGCGCTGTCACGGGAGGGCAGCGCGCGGCGGCGGGCGGAGTCGGCGGCGGCGCTCGGCCGGCTGCGCACCGGCGACATCGTCCGGGTCCCCGCCGGGCGGCGCAGTGGGCTCGCCGTCGTCCTCGACGCCGACACCGCGTCGGTCGCCGCCCCCGACGGCCCCCGCCCGGTGGTGCTCACCGCCGACCGGCAGGTCCGCCGGCTGTCCCTGGTCGACTTCCCGGTCGCCGTCGAACCGCTCGGCCGGGTGCGGGTGCCGCGCGCGTTCAACCCGCGTTCCCCGCAGTCGCGCCGCGACCTCGCCTCCTCGCTGCGCGCCGCCGGCGTCGACCCGGATGCGGGTGCCGGGCCGGGCCGCCGCGCCCGCGAGCGTTCGGCCGCCGCCGACGACGTCGAACTCGCCCGGCTGCGCCGTGCGCTGCGCTCCCACCCGGTGCACGAATGCCCGCGCCGCGAGGAGCATCTGCGCAGCGCCGAACGGGTCACCCGGCTGGTGAAGGAGACGGCGTCGATCTCGCGCAAGGTCGAGGGCCGCACGAACACCGTCGCCCGCACCTTCGACCGGGTCCGCGCCACTCTCACCGAGCTCGGCTACCTCGACGGCGACACCGTCACCGACGCCGGGCGGATCCTCGCCCGCATCTACTGCGAGCAGGACCTGCTCGTCGCCGAATGCCTGCGCGCCGGCGTCTGGGAGGAGCTCACCCCGCCGGCCCTGGCCGCCGCCGTCTCGGCGCTGGTCTTCGAGCCGCGTGGTGACGACGTGGGCGCGCCCGCGCTGCCCGGCGGGGTGGCGCTGCGCGACTGCCTCGACGAGATGGCGCGCCTGTCGGCCCGTCTCGGTGACGTCGAGCAGGCCCACCGGCTGTCGTTCCTGCGCCCGCCCGAGCTCGGGTTCGTGCCCGCCGCCCACGACTGGGCGCACGGCCGCTCGCTGGAGCGGGTCCTGACCGGCAGCGCGGTGGAGCTCACCGCCGGCGACTTCGTCCGCTGGATGCGCCAGCTGCTCGACCTGCTCGACCAGATCGCCAAGGTCGCCCCCGAGGGCACCCGGGTGCGCCGCACCGCCCACGCCGCGATGGACGCCCTGCGCCACGGCGTCGTCGCCTACGCGATGACCGTCTGAGCGGCGCCGGGGGCGGGCGAGTGTCGCAGCGGACGTGTGCCCGGTTGGGCGGGCTGGTCGTCGGGGTCGTGCTGGACGCCCTGATCGCGGACCCGGCCCGGCTGCATCCCGTCGCCGGCTTCGGCCAGGCCGCCGCCGGTCTGGAGAGACGGCTCTACCGGGACAGCCGCCGCGCCGGCGCGGCGCACACGGCGCTGCTCGTCGCCGCCGTCGCCGTGCCCGCCGCCTGCGCCGACCGCCTGCTCGCCCGTGCCGCCACCCGCCCAGCGGGGGCCGGCGCCGTTCGCCGGTACGCGTGGTCGGCGGCGCACGGCGGCGTGCGCGCCCGACTGGCCGGGCGGGGGAGTGGGCCGAGGGCGCTGGCGGTGACCGCGGGGCTGACCTGGGTGGTGGTGGGCGGGGCGTCGCTGCGACGGGCCGGGCGGGGGATCGGTATCCGGCTGGGCGACGGGGACCTCGCCGGCGCCCGTGCACAGCTGCCCACGCTGTGCGGGCGCGACCCGGCACATCTCGACGACGCCGGGGTGGCCCGCGCGGCCATCGAGTCGCTCGCCGAGAACACCTGCGACGCCGTCGTCGCCCCCCTGTGGTGGGGGGCGCTCGCCGGCCTGCCCGGCCTCGCCGGCTACCGGGCGGTGAACACCCTCGACGCGATGATCGGCCATCACAGCGACCGCTACGAACGCTTCGGCTGGGCCGCGGCCCGCCTCGACGACCTGGCGAACCTGCTGCCGGCACGGCTGTGCGCGCTGGCCGCCTGCGCGTGTGCGCCCCTGGTCGGTGGCAGCGCCGTGGACGCCTACTGGGTGATGCGCCGCGACGGCCGCTCGCATCCCAGCCCCAACGCCGGCCCGGTCGAGGCGGCGTTCGCCGGCGCGCTGGGCCTGCGCCTGGGTGGCGAGCTGCGCTACCCCTACCGGGTGGAGCACCGTCCGGAGCTGGGTTTCGGCCGCCCCCCGGCCGCCGCCGACGTCGCCCGCGCCGCCCGGCTGTCCGCCGCCACCGGCCTGGTCGGTCTCGCCGTCACCGCGCTTGCCGTCGCTCCGCTCGCCGCCGCCGCGGCCGCCCTGGCTCGCCGGGCGGTGTTCCGCGGCCACCGCGCGCGTCGGAGCTGAGGCAGCCGCGCGGCAACCGGGGAGATCGGGAGCCGGGGGAGTGCGGCAACCGGGGGAGTGCGGGAGCCGGCGGGCCGCTCCGTCACCCGGGACGGCTGATCACGGACATGGGAAGGGGAGTGCGACGGGAATGGGTGGGGGGCTGCTGGTCGCCGGGACGGCGTCGGATGCCGGCAAGAGCGTGCTGACCGCGGGGATCTGCCGGTGGCTCGCCCGCGAAGGGGTGCGGGTCGCGCCGTTCAAGGCGCAGAACATGGCGCTGAACTCGACGGTGACCGCCGACGGCGCGGAGATCGGCCGGGCGCAGGCGATGCAGGCCGCGGCCGCCGGCGTCGAGCCGGAGGCGGCGATGAACCCGGTGTTGCTCAAGCCGGGCTCGGATCGCAGCAGCCAGCTGGTCGTGCTCGGCCGCCCGGTCGCCGAGGTGGACGCGCTCGGCTACCGCCCGCACAAGAAGGCCCTCGCGGCGGTGGTGCTCGACTGCCTCGACGACCTGCGCTCCCGCTTCGACGCGGTGATCTGCGAGGGCGCTGGTTCCCCGGCGGAGATCAACCTGCGCGACACCGACATCGCCAACATGGGCCTGGCCCGCGCGGCGAACCTGCCGGTCATCGTCGTCGGCGACATCGACAAGGGCGGGGTGTTCGCCGCCCTGTTCGGCACCCTCGCCCTGCTGGACCCCGCCGACCAGGCGCTCATCTCCGGATTCGTGATCAACCGGTTCCGCGGCGACCCGCGCCTGCTCGACCCCGGCCTGCGCCAGATCGAACGCCTCACCGGCCGCCGGGTGCACGGCGTCGTCCCGTTCCGCCCCGGCCTGTGGCTCGACGTCGAGGACTCCCTTGACCTCGCCCGCTACGCCGACGGGGGAGCGGACGGCGATCCCACGGGGGCGCCCGCCGGGTCGGGGGAGACGCTGCGGGTGGCCGTGATCCGGCTGCCGCGGCTGTCCAACGTGACTGACCTCGACGCCGTGCGCGCCGAACCGGGTGTCGTCGTGCGCCTGGCCACCCGACCCGACGACCTCGCCGACGCCGATCTGGTCGTGCTGCCCGGCACCCGCGCGACCGTCTCCGACCTCGCCTGGCTGCGCCGCCGCGGCCTCGCGGGCGTCCTCGCCGCCCGCGCCGCCGCCGGCCGTCCCATCCTCGGCATCTGCGGTGGCTACCAGATGCTCGGCACCCGCATCACCGACGAGGTCGAGTCGGGCGCCGGCGAGGTCGAGGGCCTCGGACTGCTGCCCGTCACCACCGCCTTCGACCCCGCGAAGCTACTCGGCCGCCGTCACGCCACCAGTGCCGACGGCGGCCATCCGATCAGCGGCTACGAGATCCGCCACGGTCGCCTCACCGTCGCCGAGCACCCGCACGCCGCGCCGTTCGCCGCCGACGGGGTCCGCGTCGGCGCCGTGGCGGGCACCAGCTGGCACGGCCTGCTGGAGAACGACGCCTTCCGCCGCGCCTACCTCACCTCCGTCGCCTCCGCCGCCGGGCGCGCCTTCACCCCCGCCCCCGACACCTGCTTCGCCGACGTCCGCGCGCGGCGCCTCGACGCCCTCGGCGACCTGGTCGCCGACCACCTCGACACCTCCGCCCTGCGCCACCTCCTCGACCACGGCGCCCCCGCCGATCTCCCCTTCGTCCCCCCGGGCGCCCCCTGACCGCCGACAAGATAATCAACGTTGTTGACGACGTCTCGCCGCCGCCGGAAGCCATGCAGGCACGGGACGGCAGAACTCTGGCTGTCAGTGACACCGGTGATCCCGAACCGCGAATCTCCGCTCTCGTCGCCCGAGCTGGCTCGTGACAGCGTTCTGACCACTTCACCGCAGTCCGTGTCGCGAACCGGGGGGCGAAACGGACACGACATGCGGTGTTCGCGACACGATGCCGCTGTCCGCCGCGCCCGCTTCCCACCCTGGGGAAGTCCGCCACGGATCCTCGCGGAACCAACCGCGGATCCGCGCCGGGCCGGACAGCGGCCGTGGCGGCGCCGCGCGGTCGCTCAGCTGGCGGCGACGGACGCGGCCGCGCGCCGGTGGTCGGGAGCGAGGCCACGGTGGCGTCCGCGCAGCGCTTTGCCGGCTACCCCGGAGGAAGGCTCGCCGCCCGGCGCGAGGGCGGGCTGTGCGGGCGCGGTCTCACGGCGCACCTGATAGACCCAGCTCTTGCTGACGGTGATGCCCTGGGTGGCAAGAATCGCGACGGCGGCGGTGGCGGATCCGCCCGCGTCGTCAAGGGCCCGCACGATCGCCGCGCGCTTCGCGGTCGGATCCATGGACACCACCGCCGCCGGCGAGCCGGCGCCCGGCTCGCCGCCAGGCGCGAGGGTGGCCAGCGGGATGGTGGTGGCCAGATGATCGACCTCGGTGATCTCGTACGGCACCGGGAGCGTAACCGGGCCAGCCGGCGCCGCCGCCGGGACGCCAGCTGGCACGACGTCGCCCGGGGAAGCGTCGTCCGGGGAGGCATGGCCCGCGGCGCCGTCTCGGCGGGCCTCGTCGTGCGCACCGTCCGCGGTCGGCGCCGAGAGCACCGGTGTCGCACCCTGTGACGGCGGGGCCGACGGCACGGATGACGCCGGCACACCGCCTGCCGACGAGGGAGACAGCGGAGCCGGAGCGGAGGGAGACAGCGGAGTCGGAGCGGAGGGAGACAGCGGAGTCGGAGCGGCCGTCAGAGCAGTCGACGACGGCGTTGCCGGCGAGGACACGGCAGCTGGCGAGGACACGGTGTCCGCCGCAGGCAGCGTGGCCGTGGGCGGCGGGGCCGGGTCGGCCGAGGGGGACGGCGCGGCCGGCTGGGCCTGTGGGGTAGGAAGAACCGGGTGGCGCTGGCCGGGAATCGAGAGGCGGGGGAGAGTCCGCGGGGCGGCGTCCGGATGGATCTGGCGCATGAGCAGTTCGTAGGAACCCAGCAGGGCCAGCGGCGGCCACCCGGCGATGATCCGGGCGGCGAGGCTGGGCTCGGCGTGCAGCATGTTCGCCGCCAGGGACGCGCAGGCGCCGAGGGCGAGCATCAGGTAGGACAGCCCGCCGCGCCCCCGTCCGGCTCGACGGTCCGCGAGCATCGTCATCGACGCGGCCACGATCAGGCCGTCGACGCTCAGCGGCAGCACCGCCGAGGTCATCGCGTCCTCGCCGTGCTCCAGAGCGACCGCGCGCATGTGCCGGTAGGACGCGAACGCCGCGACCGCCGCCACGATCGACACCGCCGTCACCGTCGTGGTGCGGATCGCCCGGGTGCCCCGGACGTGACGCGATCGGTCCCCGTCAACGAGCTGGCCGTCGGCCATCCAGACCTCCAAACCCCGCGCCGCGAAAGCCGCGACGCGCCCATAGTGCAGCAGGTCGAATTCCGGTTGACGCGTGGTGGGCGGCTGGGATGGACATCTCCGCCGAAGGGGGGTGCGGACCGTGGAGGACCAGCACGTCTGCGCGATCGGCAGGGCTCCGGCGGCGCGGAGCACCCGCGCCGCGCGACGGGTCGGCCGCGCTGGCGCACCGGGTACCTCCGGGCGGTGCACCCCGGGCGGGGGCCGTCACCCCACCCGACCAGGGCCGGCGGCGCGCAGCCGCGCTGCTGCCCGGACTCGGACGGCGGGGTCTGGCCGGCCCGCCGTGCGCGGGGTGGCGGTGTCAGGCGGACAGGCGCGGGGCCGCCTCGTCGCGCGCCTGGGACGCGAGCTCGACGGCCTGGGCGACGGCGCGGGTCTCGTCGCCGTCGAGGACGCCGGCACTCAGGAAGTCCTGCCACGGTTCGATCGCCGAGCTCAGGTAGGACGTGCGGTTGGCGGGCGGCATCATGGCGATCGCCGTCCGCACCGCCTCGATCCCCTCGTCGCCGCGGCCGGACAGGATGAGGCAGTCGGCGAGGTCGAGCAGCTTCCAGGCCAGATCCTCCCGCAGCGGGGCCGGGTGCACCGCGCCGTCGTCCAACGTCGCCTGCAGGTCCTCGGCGGTGAACCGGCACAGCCGTTCCAGCCGGCGGAAGGAGGCGCGGGCCGCGTCGTGGCCGCCGGGATTCTCGGCGGCCAGCAGCAGGTGGATCCGGGCCTCGTTCAGCCGGGGGTAGGTGTCGTTGCCGGCGAGCGAGATGGCCTTGCGGTAGGCGCCGAGTGCCTCGCGCAGCAACGCGGTGTCGAACACGCCGCTGCCCTGCCGGGCGCGGCGACGCAGCAGGCCGCCCAGGTTCGACCAGGTGCCGTCGTCGGCCGGGTCGATGCGCACCGCCTCCTGGAACGCGGCGGACGCGTCGAGGAGACGACCGCCCAGGCTCAGGGCGATGCCGAGCTCTCGCCAGGCCGGCGCGTGGTCCGGCTGGCGCTGGGTGGCGTTGCGCAGCGCCAGCGCGGCCCGCGCGTAGTCGTCGTCGGTGGCGGCGGTCCGCCGCAGCGCGCAGCCGAGCTCGAAGTAGGTGCGGAAGCTGGGATGTGCCTCGACGGCCTTGGTGAGCAGGACGATGGACTGCCCGGGGGAACGGTGGGCGAGCTCGATCAGGTCCTCGGCCTGCTGGCCGCGCAGCCGGGCGATCTGCCCGCGCAGATCGTCGAGCTCCGCTCGGGTGAGGGTGACGTGCTGGCGGTGACGGCGCACGGGGCTGTCGACGTGGTCGGCGTGGCGCAGGCCGTAGCTGGCCGCGGCGACGATCGCCGCGATCGCCCGGCGTAGCTCGGCCGGCCTCGAACCGTAGGGGATGATCCGGTTGCTGCCCACGTTGAACCGCGGATGCTGGTCCGCGTTCTGTGTGACGAGGATGGTGACGCCGTCGCGCACCGCCCAGCGCACCCCGACCTCCAGGAAGACGTTCGGGTTGTCGCCGGTGAGGTCGGCGATGTAGACGTCCGCGTCGAACGCCTCGCCGAACATCGAGTCGTGAATGGGCGCGCTGATCTTCTTCTCGTCCTCGATGACCAGCTCGGTGGGCCGGCCGAGCTCGTCGGAGAGCTGCGCCGCCACGACGTCGAACAGGTCCCGGCGGATCTCCTCGACCTCGCCCCAGGACGCCCGCGTACCCATCGACGAGAAGGGCATGGCCACGAAGATCCGAATCTTCTCCGGCGGCGCCACGGCCGCATCATAGCAATGCGATCACCAGGGGCTGCCGAGGAAGAGCCTGGTCGGACACGGCGGTGCGGCGTGGTCAGAGTGTGCGGACCGGGCTGGCGAGAAGATCCTCGCGGTCGCGGTCGCGGTCGCGGTCGCGGTCGCGGTCGCGGTGGCGGTGGCGGTGGCGGTGGCGGTGGCGGTGGCGACCTCGGCCATCGCGGCGACCGCGACCGGGTTGGCCTCGGCCGCGGGCAGTGCGTCCCAGGCGATCGCCCTGGGTGGCGATATCGCCGGAAAAGAAGATGAGGTCCAGGTGGGTCGTATGTCAGCCTGCGTGACATGGATGCGGTGGGTGCCATGGATGACACGCTCAGACCGGAGTCCTACGGCGAGCGCGTCGCGGACGTGTACGACGACTGGTTCCCGGCGCGTGGCGCGCAGGTCGCGGCGGTCGCCGCGTTCCTGCACGCGCGGGCGGGCGCGGCGGTGGGGGAGGGGAGTGGCCCCGCGCTGGAGCTCGGGATCGGGACGGGCCGGGTGGCGCTGCCGCTCGCGGCGCTCGGCACCCCCGTCGTCGGCATCGACGCCTCCCCGCGGATGCTCGCGCGGCTGCGGGACAAGCCCGGCGGCGCGGACATCCCGGTCGCGGTCGGCGACTTCGCCGGCGTCGACGCGCCCGGCGGCCCGTTCGCACTGGTGTACGTCGTGTTCAACACCTTCTTCGCGCTCCTCGACCAGGAGTCGCAGGTGCGGTGTCTGGCGAACGCGGCGCGCGCGCTGCGGCCCGGGGGGCACCTCGTCATGGAGGCGTTCGTCCCCGACCCGGCCCGCTACCCGAACGGCCAGCACGTCGTCGCGGAGGAGATGGCGGGGGAGGAGACCCGGCTGATCGCCGCGACCCACGACCCGCTCACCCAGCGCATCCGCGCCCGTCGTCTGGTCCTCGGGCCGACGGGGGTGCGGACCTTCCCGGTCGACCTGCGCTACGCGTGGCCGAGCGAGCTCGATCTGATGGCCCGTCTCGCCGGACTGGATCTGACCGAGCGGTGGGCGGGCTGGAGTGAGGAGCCCTTCACCGCGTCCAGCGGGGCCCACGTCTCCGTCTGGCGCAAGCCGTCACCCTGACCGTCATCAAGATAATCAACGATGTTGACGATCTCTCGCGCCACATCCTCCAAAAAATCAACATCTTACACACCACAAGCCACCACCCGAGACAACCCTCGATCTTGTCGGTTGGGTGACCGTGACCGCGGTGTGGGCGGCTGTCAGGGGCCGGACACAATAGGCGCGCGGGCCGGGCAAGCTGGCAGGTGAGGGGAAGCTCATGGGCGACGGGCGGCTGGAGATCGACGGTGTCTCCAAGCGGTACGGGTCGACCGTGGCGCTGGACGCGATGTCGTTCGACGTGCGCGCCGGTGAGCTGTTCGGGTTCGTTGGCAGCAACGGCGCAGGCAAGACGACCACGATGCGGATCGTCCTCGGCGTGCTGGCCGCGGACGCCGGTGAGGTGCGTTTCGACGGCGTACCGCTGGACCTGGCGATGCGCCGTCGCATCGGGTACATGCCGGAGGAGCGTGGGCTGTACCCGAAGATGAAGGTCGCCGAGCAGCTCGTCTACCTCGCCCAGCTGCACGGTCTCGGTCCGGTGTCGGCGCGCCGGGCGGTGGAGCGGTGGACGGAGCGGCTCGGGGTCGCGCAGCGCCGCGACGACGAGGTGCAGAAACTGAGCCTGGGCAACCAGCAGCGGGTGCAGCTCGCGGCGGCGCTCGTGCACGACCCGGTCGTCCTCGTCC
Source organism: Frankia sp. RB5 (assembly GCF_059816245.1). NCBI lineage: Bacteria > Bacillati > Actinomycetota > Actinomycetes > Frankiales > Frankiaceae > Frankia > Frankia sp. RB5. The sequence continues at coordinate 56,925 of NZ_JCBATA010000040.1, read as the reverse complement.
TCGACGAGCCGTTCTCGGGCCTGGACCCGGTGGCCGTGGACGTGATGAGCGAGGTGCTGCGCGAGCGGCGCGCCGCCGGTGTGCCGGTGGTGTTCTCCAGCCACCAGCTGGAGCTGGTGGAGCGGCTGTGCGACCGGGTGGGGATCGTCCGTGCGGGTCGGATGGTGGCCTGCGGGCCGGTCGGCGAGCTGCGATCGGCGGGGACGAGCCGGCTGGTGGTTAACGCGCCGTCGGCGCCCGACGGCTGGGCCGACGGCCTCGACGGGGTCACGTCGCGTGGCCGGGAGGGGACGGCCACGGTGCTGGAGCTGGCCCCCGGCGCCGACGACCAGGCCGTGTTGCACGCGGCGCTGGCCACCGGCCCGGTGCGTGAGTTCCGCCACCGGCTGCCGTCCCTGTCCGAGTTGTTCCGCGACGTCGTTACCGCTCCCGCCTCGCCCGGGGCGCCCTCCCCGCAGCCCCCGGCCCCACAGCAGCCGCCGTCTCCGACCCATCCGGCTCCGGCGGCTCCGACGTTGCCCTCCCAGCTTTCGGCACCCACGGCCTCGCCAGCGCAACCATCGGGCCCCGGCTCTCCGGCCGCAGACGTTCCGCGGAACGCGTCGGCCATGCCAGCCCCGCCGGGCACCATACCGGTGGCGAGCGCCTCGCCCGACCCGCGCGGCACGGCCGACGCAGACGACCCGCACGCCGTGACCAGCGCGGACGGTCCGAAGGCCGCGGCCGGCGACGATGGCTCGATCGGCCCGGACGGCGCGGGTGCGCCGTGACAGCGGGGGTGCGGGAGGACGGCGTGCGGTCCTGGCGGGAGCGGGAGGGCAGATGACGACGGACGGCGTTGGCGGCGCCGATGGGCCGCGGGGCGCGACCGGCGGATCCGAAGGTGGGGTCAGCGGGCACGACGGCGGGCTCGGTGAGCTCGGCACGGCGCGGGCGCTGCGGCTGATCGCCGGGCGGGAGATCGTCACCCGGGTGCGGTCGCGGGCGTTCCAGGTGATGACGGCGCTGTTCGTGGTCGCGATCGCGGCGGCCGTGCTGGTCCTCAGCGCCGTCAGCGGCGGGTCGTCGTCGTCGTCGACGGTGGCGGTGACGGCGGCGGACGGACGGCAGGCCACGGCGATCGTCGCCGCGGGGCGATCCCTCGGCGAGGAGGTGCGGGTGCGCACGGTCACCGACGTCGCCGACGGCCGGCAGGCGGTGCTCGACGGGGACGTCGACGCGCTGGTGCGCACCGGGGCGGCCGGCGGCGGCTACCAGGTGACGGTGAAGAAGGATCTGTCGGACACCTTGACCTCCGTGCTGACGGTCGCGGCGCGCCAGGCCGCGCTGGAGGCGCAGATCGCCGGTCTCGGCGGTGATCCGGCGACGGTGGGCCGGGCGGTGGTGACGGCCGGCGTCGACGTGACGGCGCTGCACGCGAAGCGCGAGGTCGACGGGCCGCGGCTGCTGCTCGGCCTGCTCTCCGGTGGCCTCATCTATCTCTCGCTGATGATCTTCGGGCCGGCGGTGACGCAGGGCGTCGTGGAGGAGAAGTCGTCGCGGGTGGTGGAGCTGCTGCTGGCGGTGGTGCGGCCGTGGCAGCTGATGGCCGGGAAGGTCGTCGGGATCGGCGCGGTCGCGCTGGGGCAGCTGGCGCTGATCGGCGTGGTGGGGGTGGGGCTTGGCCTGGCGACGGGGCAGCTCGGGATTCCGGCGGGTCTCGCGGTCGGGTCGGTGGCGATGGCGCTGCTGTGGTACCTGGTCGGGTTCTCGATGTACGCGCTGCTGTTCGCGGCGGCGGGGGCGCTGGTGTCGCGGCAGGAGGACGCCGCCGGGGTCACCCCGCCGATCATCGCGGCGATCATCATCCCGTATGTGGTGGGAATCTCGGTGCTGCCGGCGTCGCCGGACAGCGGGCTGGTGCTGACGCTGGCGATGATCCCGCTGTTCGCGCCGGTGCTGATGCCGATGGTGATCGGGATCGGCAGTGTGGCGGTGTGGCAGGTGGTGGTTGCGCTGGTCGCGGCGCTGGCGCTGACCGGGCTGCTGGTCTGGCTGGCGGGCCGGGTGTACGGCAACGCGGTGAAACGCTCGGGCACCCGGGTGGCGTTGCGCGACGCGCTGCGGGCCGCCTGACGTCTTGGGTGGCCCGGCGCGCCGGGTCGGCGGGGCGGCCGTGGGCCGCTGGCCGCGCCTGGGCGCCATTTCGTCGGTAGCATCCGGGTCGGTCGTCGACGGGACGGCGACCTCGGCCCGACTGCGCGGCGTCACCCAGGTGAACGCGCAACACCGGAGAACAGGGAGCGTTCGTGCGCGACATCGCCGTCTTCAGCGGCAGTGCCCACCCCAGCCTCGCCGAGGAGATCTGCACGCATCTGGACGTGCCGCTGCACCGGGTACGCACGCAGCGCTTCGCCAACGACTGCCTCGAGGTCCAGCTGCCGGCGAACTGCCGGGAACGGGACGTGTTCCTGATCCAGCCGCTGGTCGCGCCGACCCAGGAGAACCTGGTCGAGCTGCTGCTGATGCTGGACGCGGCGCGGGGTGCGTCGGCGGCGCGCACGACGGTGGTGCTGCCGCACTATGCCTATGCGCGCTCGGACAAGAAGGACGCACCGAGGATCTCGATCGGCGGGCGGCTCGTCGCGGACCTGCTGGTGGCCGCGGGGGCGAGCCGGGTGCTGGCGATGACGCTGCACTCGCCGCAGGTGCACGGGTTCTTCAGCGTCCCGGTGGATCATCTGCACGCGCTGCGGGAGCTCGCGGCGCACTTTCGCCGCCATGACCTGTCGAACACGACGGTCGTCTCGCCGGACCTGGGCAACGCCAAGGAGGCGGCGGCGTTCGCGCGGATGCTCGGGGCGCGGGTCGCCGCGGGTGCCAAGCAGCGCTTCGCCGACGACCGGGTGAGCATCTCCTCGGTGATCGGGGACGTCGCCGGGCGGGACGTGATCGTGCTCGACGACGAGATCGCCAAGGGTTCGACGGTGCTGGAGCTGCTGGAGCGGCTGCGTGAGCTCGAGGTGCGCTCGGTGCGGGTCGCCTGCACGCACGGGTTGTTCTCGGCCGGGGCGCTCAAGCGGATCGCCGACCAGCCGGAGGTCGTCGAGATCGTCTGCACGAACACGGTGCCGATTCCTGTCGACGGCCGGGTGCCGGAGCTGACGGTGCTCACCGTCGCCCCGCCGCTGGCCGAGGCGATCCGCCGCATCCACAACGGCGAGTCCGTCAGCGCCCTGTTCGACGCCTGAACCGCCCCCGGAGGCGTCTGTTCAGGATGCGCTGACGTCAGCGGCGGCTGTATCGTTGGGGCATGGTTGCTCTCGCGTCGTCCGCCGAGGTGCTCGCGCGGTTCGGGCACGCGCTGTCCGATCCGACGCGGGCGCGGCTGCTGCTCGTACTGCGCGCGGGCGCGGCGTATCCGTCGGAGCTCGCCGAGGTCCTCGGTGTGGGCCGGACGAACCTGTCGAACCATCTGGCCTGCCTGCGCGGCTGCGGGCTGGTCGTCGCGACGCCGGAGGGTCGCCGCCAGCGTTATGAGCTGGCCGACGACAAGCTGCGCCACGCCCTCGGTGACCTGCTCGACGTCGTCCTCGCCGTCGATCCCGAGCATGTCCACGAGGAGTACACCGGTCCCGCGGTACCGCTCGTCCCGGCCGGGGTGGCAGAGGCGGTCGCGGCCGTCGACGAGGCGCTGTCGTGACCGCGCACGCCGGCCACTGGGCCGGCGCCGACCACCACGTCCCCGAACAGGATCACGACCACGACCACGACCACCGCCATGGCGACGGTCCCGGCCATGCCAGCCACAGCCACAGTCATGGGCATGGTGTGTCGGGGCGGACGACGGCGGCGCAGCGGCGGCGGTTGTGGTGGGCGACGGGGCTGAACCTGGCGATCGTCGTCGGGCAGGCGATCGCCGGGGTGGCGGCGCATTCGGTGGGTCTGCTCGCCGACGCCGGGCACAACCTGACCGACACGGCCGGGGTGGCGCTCGCGCTGGTGGCGCTGACGCTGTCGCGGCGCCCGCCCTCGGCGCGGCGCACGTTCGGCGGGCTGCGCTGGCCGGTGCTCGCCGCGCAGGCCAACGCGGCGGCGGTGCTGGTGGTGACGGCGCTGCTCGCCGTGGAGGCGCTGCGCCGCCTGGGCGCGCACGGCGACGTCGACGGGCCGGTGGTCGTGGTGGTGGCGCTGGTCGCCGCCGCGGTCAACGGGGTGTCGGCACTGCTGGTGCGGGAGCGTGACGGCGATCTGAACACCCGCGCGGCGGTGCTGCACCTGGCCGGGGACGCCGCGGTGTCGGTGGCGGTCGCCGCCGCCGGCCTGGTGATCTGGCTGGCCGGCGGCGGGTACTGGCTGGACCCGGCGGTGTCGCTGGTGATCTCGCTGCTCATCGCCGCGCAGGGCGTGCGGCTGCTGGTCAGCGCGTCGCGGGTGCTGCTGGAGGCGACTCCGGAGAATCTCGACGTGGTGGCTGTACGGGCCGACATCCTCGGCCATGAGCATGTTCTCGACGTCCACGACCTGCACGTGTGGGGGCTGTCCGACCGGGTGGCCGCCGCCTCGGTGCACGTCACCCTCGGTCATCTCGACGGCGGTGACGACGGCCGTGACGGGGGGCATCCCAGCCTCGCGCAGGCCCGCGCCGTCTCGGACGAGATCAAGGCGATGCTCGCCGCCCGTCACGGCATCACCCACGTCACCGTCGAGGCCGAATGCGAGCCCTGCACCGCCGACGACGATCCCTGCGGCCTGGCCCGCCCCCGCCTCCGCGTGCCGGCCGGCGGCGACGCCACCACCGGCACAACCACCCCAACCAGCACAGCCGGCCCCGCCGCCCCGGCGGTCGGCGTCACCACGGCGACCAGCCCGCGGGCGGATCCTGGCAGCTAGCGGCCTGTGCGCGCCGCCGTCGGCCCGCGTCGAGGTGGCCATCTGCGTCCACCTCGCCGGCTGGATCTTCACGCAGCGTCACACCGACGGTAGCGTGGGGGCACACGTGGGGGATCGGCGCAGCTGAGGAGATGCGATGCTCGACGTGATCGGCGTGGGATTCGGACGCACGGGAACGCTGTCGCTCAAGGCGGCACTCGAACAGCTCGGCTTCGGCCCCTGCCAGCACATGGACGAGGTACTGGCCCACCGCCGGCACACGATCCCATACTGGACCGACGCCGCGGACGGCAAGCCGGTGAACTGGGAGGCGCTGTTCGAGGGCTGTCGGTCGACGGTGGACTGGCCGGGTGCCCGGTTCTGGCGGGAGCTCGTCGAGGCCTACCCGGCGGCGCGGGTCATCCACACCGTGCGTGACCCCGAGCGGTGGTACGCCAGCGCCCGCAACACGATCTTCCGGGCCGTCTCGTCCACGCCGCCCAACCTCAACGAGCAGGGCCGGCAGGTGGTTACCATGATGAACGCGCTGATCTGGGACGGCGTCTTCGGGGGGCGTTTCGCCGACAGGGACCGCGCTCTGGAGATCTTCGCCGAGCACACCGCCGCCGTGCGCCGCGAGGTGCCCGCGCGGCGCCTGCTGGTGTTCGATGTCACGCACGGCTGGGAGCCGCTGTGCGACTTCCTCGGTGTCCCGGTTCCCGCCGGTCCGTTCCCGCGGGCCAACGCGACGGCGGCGTTCGCCGCCAAGCAGCGGGAGCGCTTCGCCGCCGCGACGGTCCCGGACGGGTCGGCCGCGCCGGCGCAGGGAAGCGGTCCGACCGGCTGACCGGCCAACGGCGCGATCCTGCTGTGGGCCGCCGCCTGCGTCGGGTTACCAGGGAAGGGCGCCGTCGGCGTCGAGGAGCCCGCGGTGCTGGCCCGGGTGAGAGACGCCAGGCCGCTGCTGACGAGGACCACCACCGGCGCGGTGGAGCGGCGCAGCAGCGGGAGAAACGCGTGCAGGACGCGCACCGCGCCGAGAACGTTCGTGTCAAACGTCTGGCGGGTCAGTGCGGCGGTCAGGTCGGCGGCGCCGGTCACCACGCCGTTCTCCCCCCATTCCGGGGCGATGCCGGCATTGCTGACCAGCACGTCCAGGCCTCCGTCCCGGCCGATCACGTCGGCGGCGGCAGCGACGGAAGCGTCATCCGTGACATCGAGCTGGACCGCCCGTGCGCCGTCCAGGCTGGCCGCGGCGTGCCGGCCACGCGCGGCGTCGCGGCTGCCGAGGTAGACCGTGTGGCCGGCGGCGAGCAGCTGGCGGGCGGTCTCGAAGCCAAGACCCCTGTTCGCCCCGGTGATCAGTGTGGTTGGCATGATCGCAGACGCTAGGTCCTCGCGCGCGCTCGAAGTCAACCCGTCCCCCGCCCCGCCGCGGCGGGCGCGCGGTGCGGGTCACGCGACCGCGGTGCGCCCAGGCCTTGGCCGGTCAGCACAATGAACGCATGCTCCGACCGTCTCCGCGGTGTCGTCGACGTCCTGTGTCCGCCGCTCCGTTCGTGCCCGCACTGTCTGACCGTCGTCATCCGCGTGCCGGGGTGAGGGCGGCGGGTGGGATGGTGGCGCTGCTGGGCCTGGTGGTGGTGATGGTGCTCGCGGGGTGCGGCTCGTCGTCGTCGCCGCGCTGCGAGCCGGCCGCGAAGCCCGGGCCGGTGGTGGAGCGCCGCATCGTGGTGGAGCGGGCCGGGGCCGGGAAGCTGGACGCGCTGTCGCTGTACCTCGTCCGCTGCGAGGGCGGCCGCACGGTCGCGCTCGACCCGAAGAACGGCACCCTGTTCACCAGCCTCGACGACTTTCGCCACCGCAACAGGCTGCTCGGCCCGAAAGACCAGATCCTGGTCCCGAAGGATCTGACGTCCACCGTGGAGAAACCCGAGTACGTGCAGGTCTCCGGCCATGTCGACGACGGCACGCCGGGCTGGGTGTGGCCGGTGGTCGGTGCCGGATCCGCCGTGGTGGTGGCCGTGGCGGTCGCCGTCGTGCTTGTCGTGCGCCGCCGTCGCCGGGCGGCGTCGCCCTCGACCTCGGACGCGGACATGGCACCCGAGACCGCGGCTGATGAGGGCGAGGCTGACGAGGGCGAGGCTGACGAGCCGGCGCCGTCCGACCCGGCGCCCACCGATCCCCCGAGGGCTGAGTCGACGGCGGAGTCGACGTTCGATCCGCCGGCCGCGACGACGAGCGGCGACCAGCCCGCCGAGCAGACCGAGAGACCAGCCTGACCGACATGCAGGCCTGACGGAGCAACCGGGCCGACGCACCTGCCGGCCTGATCGTCGTCGCGGCCGCACCCTCGTCACACGGGGCAGGTTTCCCGTCGAGGGGAAGTCCCGCGGGGGACAGCGGCACCGTGTCGCGACGTCGGCGTGTCGCGTCCGACTCGTCCCCCTGTTCGCGACACGGGCCGCCGTGACATGGCCAGGACGCTGCCACAAACCCGCCGCCGCGCCCACGCGACGCGACGATCACAACGCGAGACGCGGCCCAGGTGGGGCGTCAGGCGGCGGTGAAGACCAGGGTGGCGTTGTGGCCGCCGAAGCCGAAGGCGTTCGCGACGGCGGCGTGGACACGCTCGCGGCGGGCGGCGCCGGTGACGACGTCGAGCTTGATCGCCGGGTCGAGGGTGTCGAGGTTGCGCACGGGCGGGATGATGCCGTCGCGCAGGGCGCAGATGGTGGCCACCGCGCCGATCGCGCCGGCGGCGCCGAGGGTGTGACCGGTCGACGCCTTGGTGGCGAACACGGCCGGGTGGGTGCCGATCGTCGAGGCGATCGCCTCGGCCTCCAGCGGGTCACCGACCGGGGTGGAGGTGGCGTGGGCGTGCACGAGGCCGATGTCGGTGGCGGTGAGCCCGGCGCGGCGCAGCGCGGTGGCGATGGCGCGGGACTGGTTGGCCGGGTCGGCGGTGGTGATGTCGAGGGCGTCGGAGTTCACCGCGGCGCCGGCGGCCACCGCGTGCACACGGGCGCCGCGTCCGGTGGCGAACGACTCGCGTTCGAGGATGGCGACGGCGGCCCCTTCGCCGAGGACGAAGCCGTCGCGGTCGGCGTCGAACGGCCGGGACGCGGCGGCCGGGTCGTCGTGGCGGGTCGACAGGGCGCGCATCTGCGCGAACGCGGCCAGCGGCAGGTTGTCCACCGGCGCCTCGACGCCACCGGCGACGACGACGTCGGCGAGGTCCGCCTGGATCATCTCCATCGCGATGGAGATCGCCTCCGCGCCGGACGCGCAGGCGCTGACCGGGGTGCGGGCGCCGGCGCGGGCACCGAGGTCGATGCTGACCCAGGCGGCCGGCCCGTTGGCCATCAGCATGATGATCGCGTGCGGGCTCATCCGCCGCGCGTTGCCCGCCTCGACGACGCGGTGCTGGCTCAGGGTGGACTGCACGCCGCCGTAGCCGGTGCCGATGACGACGGCGAGCCGGTGCGGGTCGACCTCGGGCCGCCCGGCGTCGGCCCACGCCTCGCGGGCGGTGACCATGGCCATCTGCTCGCAGCGGTCGAGCTTGCGGGCGTCCTTGCGGGGCAGGGTCGCGCCCGGGTCGACGGGCAGCCGGCCGGCGATGCGCACCGGCAGGTCGCGGGCCCACTCGTCCTCGACAAGACCGACCCCGGAGGCGCCTGCGAGCAGGCCGTCCCAGCTGGTGGCGAGATCCCCACCGAGGGGGGTCATCGCGCCGATTCCCGTGACCACGATCCTGTCCTGCACGAGTGCGATCTCCCGTTCGTCCGCGGATGTGCCGAGCCCGAGCCGCCAGGTGGCGCCCCGCCGTCGCGGCGCACCACCGGTCGCGGCACTCCACCGGTGGTGATGCTCCGCCGACGGTGGAGGTGAACGCGACGGGACACGCGGGTGTCAGGGCGGCCCCGTGGCGGTGACAGCCTCTACCTTCGCAGCCAGCCCCCAGCCGCGCCCAGCGTCGTCGCCGCCGAGATCGGTGCCCGCTCGTTGTCGGTTACCCACAACGACCGACGCCGTCTGGACGGATGCGACCAGCTCGACGCCGCCCTGACCTGTTTGCCGCCCACAACATCCGCGATGGTGCACGAGCCGTTACGCTGTCCGGGTTTACCCGGGAGCTGTCGTGTTCGTCATGTCATGTCAGCGAAGACAGCGTCGCGAGGCGGAGCGGGTACAGCGCGGTCGGGCGAGGCCCATGGTCGTCATGGTCTAGAATCTCCCTGATGCGCAAGTGTCGGTCGGGGGACCACGATGCGCGCACGGGGGATCTACATCAATGCATCGATATATTCATCTGGCGGATTTTTCGGGTTCGCGGGTTGTCGCCGAGGGTTCGCGTAGCCGCCGCACTCGGGTGCGGGCAGCGGCGGCAGCGGTATTTCTGCTTGTCGCAGCTCTGGTGATAATCCTTCGTCAAGGACATGGCAGGGCTCAGCTGGAAATCGAGGCCGATTCCTTCTGGCTGTCCGCCTCGGACTCAGGAGTGGTCCAGCGCGCCGAAGGCGCCTCCGCGACGGCGGGCCTTCCGGTGGCTGTGCCCTATGGTGTCCGCCAGACTCTCGCCCTCACTCAGGGACCCGACGACGGCGTGCTCATCGCAGTGGGCACGACGGGAACAGTCGCCCGCGTCGACGCGGCGTCAGCGAATCGGGCGACGACCGGCCCGATGGTGCCGCGGCGCTCCTTCGCCGACGCCGGAAGCCGTCTCAGTATCGCTATCAGCCGTGCTGGGGAGGCCTATCTGCTAGACGGAAATATTGGCTCCCTCGTCCGGGTCGACGCGACCACTCTGCGTATCCGGCGCAGCGTGAACACCCGCGGCCTGCCGGCCAGCGACCTGTGGTCGGACGACGCCGGTCAGGTCTGGGTGGGTCTCGCGAGACAGGGTGCGGTTGCCTCCCTGGCCGGCGATACGCTCGACGTCCCACACCAGGTGACGCGTCCGGGAGGTCAGCTCGGCGTCGTGACGGCGGCGGGACATCCGTGGGCGCTGGATGTCTCCGGAAACCGGCTCGTCCCGCTCCGTGGCACGCGGGGCGTCCTGACACTTCCCGCGAGCGTGCGCGGCGACGACCTGGCGGCCGCGATGGCACGCCTACCCCGCGGGGATGCCGGCCCGGTCGTCCCTCTCGTGGTGTCTGGCGCGCGGGTGCTGCTGGTCGATACCGCGCACCGCCGGGTTCGGGCGGTGCGGTTGCCCGCCGGTCTTCCTGGGAGCGGTCTCGGCGCGCCCGCGATGCAGGGCGCCGTGCTCTACATCCCGGACAACCAGACTGGTCGGGTCCTCGCGCTGGACAGCCGCACGGGGCGCACGCTCGCCGTTACGACGCTCGGCGCGCCGGGCGCCGATATCGCGCTCACCACACGCGGACTGCTGCTGTGGGCCAACGACCGCCACAGCGGGCAGGCCAGCGTCACCTATCAGGGCCGCACCCGCGCGATCCACCTCCGTTCACTCTCGCCCGCCACCCTCGGACCGGCGCCACTGCCGCCGTCAATCACACCTGCACCAGGGCCGACCGTCGTGCCGGCACCTGTGGCGGCCACGGCGGAATCGGCGAAACCCGCGGCCACCACGAGGGCGACGGTTCCGCCGCCTTCCCCGCCGGCGCCGCGCAGCGCCTCCAACACCGCGGCGTCTCCGTCGCCAAGTACCTCGCCAGCCCTGCCGAGACAGACACGCCCCTCACAGACGGATCCGCAACCCGCGCATCCCGCGGGGGACCAGCGGCCATCTCCGCCCGCCGCCAAGCCCCCACCCGTCCCGACCGGCGAGCGCGGCACGAGACCTTCACAGGGGCAGCCGCCACCGACTCCGCCCAGCTCTGAGGACTCCGGCGGTGCCTCCCGGCCGGGACGCACCCCGCCTCCGTCGCCGACGTCCACGGAAGTTGGAACCGGAACCGTGCCACCGGGATCGCGTCCGCCGGGATCCCTGCAGGTGCGGCCCTCCGGCGATCATCTCGTGGACGTCACCATCACCGCGCCCGGCGGAGTTCCGGCGTCAGGAGCGACCCTGTCGGTGAGCCCGGACGCGACAATCGTGTCGACCACCTCGAACGGCTTTCGTGTGCGCGTCCCGGACTGCGGGAAGCGCAATTACTCGGTGACCTTCCTCGACCCGGCAGTCGCCGCGGTCAGCCACGACGCCTACGGCTGCGAGCGGCCCGGGCAGCTCGCCAACCCGCACATCGTCACTGGCAACGGCTTCTTCGACCTCACCTTCACCCCGGAGTCAGGTGGGCCTCCGGAGCAGGTGTGTTTCAGCTACTTCTACATGCTGCAGTCGGGCGGCGGCACCTTCCCTGAGGACGGGTGCACCCAGCCATCCCACAGCGGGGACTGGGACTCGCTCGCCCCCGATGGACTTGTGCACTTCGATGTCCGCCTGGGCATGGGTACGTACGTAACGAGGTTTCAGTATTCCGTCTGCAACGCCGCTGGCTGTTCGTCGTACGGCGCCGACACGATCGTCGCGTGGACCAAACCGCCCTGCGACGACTGCACCTACGCGCATGTTGAGGACCTCCCGGTCCTCGACGCACCCGGCGGGTCTCCGACGGGCGTCTTGCTGCCCGGCACGCCGCAGAACACCTGGGGTGTGCCAGTGCACGTGCTATGCCAGACCACCGGCCCCTACCAGCCAACCGGCAGCGACGGAATCTCCCAGTGGTGGGACAAAGTAACCGTCGACGGCGTCGACGGCTTCGTGCCGGACATCTACGTCAGCACCCCGATGTCGCGGGCGAACCAGCCCTCGCCCAACATCCCGTCATGTTGACCGGCAGCACCACGGCCACCGGTCTCCAGCAGTCCCCAGCGGCGGTCAGACGGCGCCGGTCGGACTGGCCGCGACCCACCCGGCGCGGACGCATCGCCGCGGTCATGGCCGCCACGGGAGCACCCCTGGGCCTGGCATCGGGTTATCCGGAGGTCACGATGGCGGCCGCTGCGGCCGCTGCGGCACTGCTGGTCGCGGCCAGCCTGACGGTGGCACCGCACCTTCCGCTGACCGGGTCGATCGAGCTGACGCGCGCCGTCGTGACCCGAGGCGACGCCGTGTCGGCACGCCTGCGGGTCTCGCACCTCGCCCCAGGCCGGTGGACACGGCGGGGCGCCCGACCCGTCGCACTGTCGCTGCCGGGCACCGCCTGGGCTGGGCGCGCCCTCGTTCCACGGCACGACGAGGGCCCCGGCGTGGTGGAGGTGAGTGTGCGGACGACCCGACGCGGCCGGCATCGCATCGGCCCGCTGCGTCAGCACCGGCGCGACCCCTTCGGGCTGCTCGAGCGTTGCCGGGAGATCGGAGCGCCGGTGACCGTTCTGGTGGGCCCGCGCATCCTCCCCGTCCCCACGCCGATGCGTACCCGCGCGGCGCGCACGGACGCCGACGGCGGCACCTGGGGCCGGCTCGAGGGAGGACTGTCCTTCGCCGGGCTGCGTTCCTATCACCTCGGCGACGACGTCCGCCGCATCCACTGGCCGTCGACGTTGCGGGCGCGGGCCGCGACACCCGGCGCGCTGCTCGTCCGCCGTTTCACCGACGTACCCGATCCCGCGCTGACCCTCGTGCTCGACACCCGGGCAGCGTCGTGGATGGCGGCGGGCCCCCTTGCGTTCGAGGAGGCGGTCGACGTCGCGGCATCGCTGTCGGCACAGCTGCTGCGCGGCGGTGGCCGGATTCTTGTGATAGCCGGTGCCGCACAGTTGCGCTGTGACGGGCGGCGCGGCGACGTCGACCGGATGCTCGCCTGGTTGACCTTTCGAAAGATCGACCGCATCGAGGCCCGCGTCCCAGGGCGCGAAGGCCCGGGCGGGCGACTGCGGGGACTCGGTGCCATACCGGACGCGGCCACCGTGGTGGTGACCGGCCGTGGTCAGCGCGATTCCGATCCGGCGGTGCCGGGCTGGCTGCGCGGACACCGCGACGGCCGAGGACCTGTGCTGGTGCTGCGACTTGGCGCCGGCTCACCGGCGCGTACGAGCGACGCGGGGATGACGGTGCTGTCCGCACCCGGCGCATCGGCCGCGCTGCGGCTGTGGGCACAGTCGAGCGGGCAGGATCGATGACCGCCGCGTCGGTCGGCGGCGGGTGGCGCCTGGCGAGACGGCTCGCACTGGTAGTTGCCGCGGTGTGCGCCGCAGGTCTGGTCTTCCAGCGGGCCTTCCCCGACGAGGCCCTCGTCCCGGCCGTCGCCGCAGGTGCTGTGGGCGGACCGGCGGCGGCGCTTGTCGCCACGTGGCTGGCCCAAGGGGGCTTCCGCCCGCGGCCGACACGCTGGCAGGCGCGGGCGCTGCTCGCGGTTGCCGGCGCGATCGCTGCCGCCGCGATGTGGTTCGTGGCGGGATGGCTTGGGGTCCTGCACGCGCAGGCCCCACTCTGGGCGCCGTCCACCCGGCGCCTCTTGCTGACCGGACCGGTCGAGGGGCCGGGAAGGATCCTGGAGTCGACGCTCCCCGTGCGGCCCACCGCCTTGCTGGTGACCGTGCCCTATACCATCACCTGGCTGGCGGGTGCGTTCGCGATGGTGAGGGTGCGTGCGCCCGCCGCCTCCGGGCGTGCGCTCGCGCCGGCAGGTCTGGTCGCCGCGGCCGCGGTCCTACTCGCGGTGCCGGGCCGGGCCGCCCTGGCACCCGCCACTGCCCTGCTCGGCGTCGGCGCGCTGTCCGCCGCCGGTGCGCCCACCGACCCGATGCGCCTGGCCGCCACCCCCGGCTCTTTGGGCTGGCGGCCGCCCTCGCACGGCGTGCGCGGCGCTTCTCGGTCCCGGTGTACGCCGCGACTGCGCTCGGCAGCGGGGCCGCTGCTCGCCACCCTGCTCGCCACGATACCGGTGCTGCTCGCCGCGATCCTCGCCGGAACGGCCGCACGGACCGTGGACCACCACCCGCTCGATCCCCGTGCCGCCATCACCCCGCACACCCGCCAGTGGACCGATATCAGTCCGCTGAGCAAGGTCAGCGGCTGGTTGCGTGAGCCGCGGCGCTCTCTGTTCACCGTCCGGTCGCAGCGCGGCCCGCTCCCGGCCGACCCGCTGCGCCTCGCGGTGCTCGACCGCTATGACGGCCACGACTGGTCCACATCGGCGGCTCCGATGCCGGCCGGGCTCGGAGTTCCGCTGCCCCAGGACGGCCTCGACGCCGCCGATCGAGACAGGCTCGGTGCCCCGACGCGCATGCACGTTACTCTGGGTGGCCTCGATGGGCCGCTGATGCCGACCATGGGCCGCCTGGTCGGACTGGATGGCCCGGACCTGTCCGTCGACGTCGCCAGCGGCCTGCTGCTCTCGCGCGCGGGGCCTCGCCCCGGGCTGTCCTACCAGATGACGGTGCGTCCTGTGTCCGCCCCTAAGCAGTCGTTGGTGCGTGACGCCGTCGCGCCGCATCCGGTCAGCCCCGCGCCGGTGGACGCCTCGGGTCCGCTGGCGGCCAGTCTTGATGCGCTTGTCGTCGATGTGCGCCGTGGCGCCGGCTCCGGCTATCCCGCCGCGGTGAACCTGGCCGACACGCTGCGCGGCCGGTACGCCTACGACCCGATGGCCGGAGCCGGTCACAGCCCGGCCGACCTGGCCGCGTTCCTGGACGGAGCGCGGGCGGGGACGCCGGAGCAGTTCGCCGCCGTGTTCGCGCTTGCCGCCGACAGGCTCGGCATGCGGACGCGGCTCGTGGTGGGGTTTCGGGTCCAAGGCGGACCGGTGCTCACGGTACGCGGCGCTCAGGCCACGGTGTGGCCGGAGGTCGCCTTCGAGCGGTTCGGGTGGGTCGCGTTCGACCCAACCCCCCGCCGCGCCGCCGCCACCCCGATGTCCAGCGCCGCCAGCGCCGCCGGCGCGGGTGGAACAGGCGGCAGGGGAGCAGGGAGCGGGGGCGCGTCCGGCTCGGCCGGCGCGGGAACCGCAGGCGGAGGCGGGGGCGGGGCCACGACGACGAGCCAACCCCCTGCCCCCGCGCCCCCACCGCCTGGACTTCGCCACCGCCTCCTCGTGATCGGGGGCGCAGCCTCCGCCGGTGTCCTCCTCTGCTACCTGGCGCTGGTCCTGCTGGTGCCAGGGATGATCCGGAGGGGGTGGCGGCGTCATCCCGACCCGCGTCGCCGCACCGGCGGCGCCTGGCTGGATCTGCTTGCCGAGCTGGACGACGGTGGGACGACGCTTGGTCCCGCCGCCGGTCGCCGCGACGTCGAAGCGGCCGTGCGCGCCCGAATCGGCGTCGGCGCGGAGCCGGCGGACGGGCGGGCGTTGCGCCGCCTGTCCGACCAGGCCGGTCTGGCCCTGTACGCACGGGCAACGCCGAGCATGCGGGCGGCGGGCGAGGCGTGGGCCGATGCCGACCGCCTGCGCCGCTCGCTGCGCCGCACGCGGCCGTGGCACCGGCGATGCGCGGATCGCCTGAGCCCGGGGCGCCTGCGCCGTCCCGGGCCGGGCGGCGGGTGCCTGGGCCCTGCCGGGCACGCGCGTGCTCTCGCCGCCGGACGGGCGCCCCGCCGGGTTCGCCTGCCGACCTGAGTCCCGCTCGCCCCACTGGGCGGCGCCTCGCCCAGAGCCGCCCGCCACAGCTCCCTCCCACCCGAGAGCCATCACCCGACGGATGCCAGGAAGGACCAGCGGATGGTCACCTCCTCACCCCCGGATCGTCCGGGACTGACCAGCACCGACTATCGCCATCTGTTCGACGACCTGGCCGACAACGTCGAGCAACGTGTGCGCGGCAAAGCCGAGGTGGTGCGCCTCGCGCTCACCTGCCTGCTGGCCCGAGGGCATCTGCTGTTGGAGGACGTGCCCGGCGTCGGCAAGACGCTGCTGGCACGGAGCATCGCCGAATCGGTCGGCCTGACCTTCGCCCGCGTCCAGTTCACCGCCGACCTGCTGCCCGCGGACATCACCGGCGCGGAGGTCTACGACCAGGCGCGCAACGTCTTCGAGTTCCGCGCGGGTCCGCTGTTCGCGAACGTGGTGCTGGCCGACGAGGTGAACCGGGCGTCGCCGAAGACCCAGTCGGCGCTTCTGGAGGCGATGGAGGAAGGGCAGGTCACCGTCGCAGGCACTCCTGTCGCGCTGCCCGACCCGTTCGTGGTGATCGCCACCCAGAACCCGGTGGAGATGGCGGGTACCTATCCGCTGCCCGAGGCGCAACTCGACCGGTTCCTGTTGCGGACGCGGCTGGAGTATCCGGATCCGGTCGCCGAGGTCAACATCCTGCGTGACCATCACGAAGGCCGGCACGGCGCGGCCCTGCCCGTGGCACTGCGTGCCGGGCAGATCCGCGCGTTGCTGGCGTTCACCCGCCGGGTCGAGGTGTCCGATCAGGTCCTGAGGTACATCGTGGAGGTGGTGGCGGCGACACGTGCCGCGCCGGGCGTCGCCCTGGGTGCGAGTCCCCGGGCCGGTGTGGCGCTGCTCCGGGCGGCGCGGGTGCGCGCCGCCGCGGACGGGCGAGGCTATGTCGACCCCGGCGACGTGAAGGACCTGGCGGTTCCGGTGCTCGCCCACCGGCTCATCCTCGACGCCGCCGGCATGGACGGTGGCGTGCTGGGCATGGAACGCAGCATCGTCGCGGACATCGTCCGCCGTGTGCGTATCCCGCGGGGATTCGGCTGATCCTCGGCCGGCCGAGGATCAGCCGAGGGGTGCTCAGCGCAGGGCGTCGACGATCGCGCCCCGCACGGTGTCATCCTCGCGACGAGCGCGGGCGATGCGCCGCCAGGCGTTGCGGGCGGAGCGGGAACCGACCGGTACCGATCGGCGAACCAGCGTGGCCTCGTCCGCACCCAGCAGCGTGGCCGGAAACGGTTCGGTGATCGTGAGGGTGACGGTGGCCTCGGTGGTGGCCACGTCCAGACCAGTGATCAACTCGTTGTCGGCGTTGCGCCACAGAGGAAGCAGGTAGGCATCGGCGCCTGCCGGCTGCGCGTCGGAATCGGCGTTATCGGCGGATTCACCCGCTGTGACGGTGACAGCGAGAACATCGCCGTCACGGCCGCGGGCCCCCACGGCGATGAGCAGATGCACGGCGGCCGGCCCGACCGACGTCTGGATCACCCGCATGCCTTCGACGAGGGATTCCGCCACCTGACCAGGCCGTGCGGCGTCCTCGGTCTCGGCCCAGGACACCCGGCCGCGGTGGAACGTCGACAGCGACCGAGTCTGTCGACCCGCGCGGCGCAGCAGCGTGGCGAGGGCTGCGAGAGGCTCCTCGGCGGCGGGGTTCGCGATGGCCCGGGCCCTGATCTCGCCGCCGGTCGGTGGTGCGTTGTCCTTGGGCTGGGATGCCGTGTCGTCCGCCGGAGGCTCGGGAATACCCGGACCGTGCTGCAGGACGTTGCGCAGGGCGCGCGGCGGTGGGTTCAGCGTGCCGTCATCAGGGCGACCGAATCGTTTGGCCTGCGAGCGGGCCACCCCGACGAGTTCGGCGAGGATCTCCTCGCGTTCGTTGCTGCCCGACGCGGGCCAGGAGCGCACAAGGTCGGTGATGCGATTCCACTGTTCGGCTGACAGCCGCCAGCGCTGCATGTCCTCGAGAAGCCGAGCGAGCTCGGCCTCTTGTGCCGGCGCAGGCGACCGCGCACGGTCCCCCCGGTGGTCCCCCATAGCTGCCAGCGTAGCGGTATCGAGCCGTTACGTCGGTGTCATGTCACCACAGGTAGGTTCCCGCATGCCGGCCGTGCCCTCGCTCACTCACCGGTCGCTCTGGGCTCGACGTCCCCGTGATCTGTGGTCAAGCCAAGCCCGTGGCGTGCGCCCAGCAGGTACAGGCGGGCGTTGTACGGGTAGCGGGCGAGAGCGGCGGCGAGCAGACGCCGGTACGGTTCGGGAACCGGGCCTCGGTCGAATTCGTGGAACATCTCCGTCCACCACGACAGGGGCGAGCCGTCGCCGTCGCCCACCCGCGGGTGCCGTGCGCGAGGAATCCCGAGCTCCTCGACCAGGTGACGGGCCTGCCCAGGGCTGAAGGCGGCCGCGAGTTCCGCGCGTAACGTCGCCCGGTCGTCGTCGGACAGTGCGAGGTCACGGGGCCATGGCAGCGCGCTGTCGGCCGCGGAGCTGGGAAGCGGGCTCCCCACGCGTTGGTGCGGGGGAGCATCACCGGGCGATCGGCCGGCCTGCATCGCGACCTCGAGTGTGGCGCTGACCTGGCGGGTCGCCGCGTCCAGGAAGATCAGGTCGGCGTCGAGCTGGTCGTCGACATGACTGGCGAGGGCTAGATCTTCGCCGAACACATCGTGCTCGCCGGGAGTCGTGCCGTCCGCCCGCAGCGCGCTGCGGGCGTTGCGGGCGGCGAGGCGGATGCTCTGGCGCCGCGTGGCCAGGCTCGCCGTCAGGGCCGCCAGGTCGACCGCGACCGTACGCACCTCGTCGACCGCGGTCGGGTCTGGGAGGGGCAGGTGGGCACGTACATGCCGCGCCGCCCGCTCGGCGCGTTCGAGTAGCTGGTGGGTCGCCACGCCGTCGCCCCAGCTCCGCAGCTGGTAGCGGATCTTGGCGGTTGCCGCCAGATAGGTCACCAGCGTCGGCATGGCCGCATCTGGGCGCGACCAGCTCCAACAGCTCAGTGCCTCGTCGTCGTCGGCCGCGGCGAGCACGAGCAGGGCGCGGTCGCGCCGGGTGTCGTCTGTCCGCCCGGTCTCCCACACCCCGAAGCCCTGACCGGTGGTGGTGCCCCGCATCAGCCAGGAGCCTGTTCTTAGCGCGGGCGGCAAGGACGGCACGCATCGCCGGGCGGTGTCGGCGCTGGCGGGCACCGATACACGCGGGACGCGGCCGGGAACCCCCCACCGGCCCTGGTAGATCCAGGCCGTCCCAAGAAGGGCGTCGTCCCGGACGCCGCGCATGGACCGCAGTTCGATGTCCAGGTCAGCCCAGGTCAACGGGGGCTCGGCGGCCGGTGGTGGGGCCACCATCACCGACAGGCACCACAGGTCATGGTCGCGGCGCAGCACCGCCTGGCGCACCTCCTCGGTGTGCGCGTCCGGTTTCTCCTGGGCGGCGAGGACGCCCTCGGGCGTAGACCACGGTGGCGGCATGGTCGACGCCAGCGTGGTGGGTAGGTCCTGGCCGGGCACGGGGTGGCCCATGCCCAGCCGTTCGCGGCAGTCCGCCCAGATGGCGCGCAGCGCGGCGTAGCCGTCGGCGGCGCGTGGCCCCTGCGTCGCCGTGAACAGGTGCACGACCAGTTCATGCCCAAACATCGTGCCAGTGGACGCCATGCCGCACGAATCGTCGCGGTAGCCATCTTCGCGGTGCGCGGCCATGACATCTATTGTCCGGGGTGAGCTCACGCGAGCCACCGCGGGGCTAACCGGCGATCTCCAACGATCAAGGCCTGCCCCTGAAGACGTCTTCCGTGACGGTTCCGATCCTCACAGATCGGGTGCCAGGTCCCGCTTGTCATCAATGGGTGCAGGTCTTCTGGTACGGCAGATCGGGCAGGTAGTCATGCCACTCCGACTCCCTGAGGCCGCGTCCGGCCCTAGCACAGGCCTCGACAAGTTCGTTGCCGACTTCGCTGGCGAGATCGGCGAGATTCCACAGGGTGCCGCCACCCACATCGCTGGTCACCAGTGTCGTGACCGCCCTCCCGCGTTCAACGGCCATGGGGGCATTGAGGCGCCGAGGACGTGCGGCGCGCCGCACGTCCCACACATCGATCGAACCATCGCGGCCACCGACGACGAGCACAGACCCGCCGACGGTGAACGTGAGTGAGGACAGGTTCGCGACTGCCGCCGAAAACGAAAACAGAGACATCGGACGGGTCGGATCGTCGACGCTCCACAGGGTGACGGTGCCGTTTGACCCGGCGGTGGCGAGGACCTGGCCGGCCGGGGAGATCCGGGCGAGCTGGGCACCCGGCGTACTCATCCGGGCCCGAAACACCGGACGGGCGGGATTCCGCGCGTCCCACACTACCGTGCCCTGATCCGCGACGGTGGCCATCAGCGAACCGTCGGGGCCGAAGGTGACGTCGGACAGCCCGACGGTATTGGATCCGCCTAACACTCCACTCAGCTTCGGCTGTGTATTCCCGGTGAGCGACCAGGTGCGCATCACCCCCTGGGTACCGCTGACCAGCACGGTCCCGTCGGGTGAGAAGGCAAGCACGGCAGCCTCAGTCCTGCCGGACACCTCGGGGCTCCCTGAGCCGCCAGGCGTGCCATTCGCTGGCCCTGGCAGCGGCACGGGCGAGTCAGGATGGCGCACGTCCCAGAGCCGGAACCCCGAGGCGTCGCCGATCGCGAGCACGGTGCCGGCCGGATTGAAGGCGACGCTCTGGACATATCCGCCCCGGTCGGGGTTGGAGCCGCGATGGACAGCCGTGTGCCGCCGCGGGTTGGACGGGTTGGTCACATCCCACAGCGTGACGGTGTCAACTGGGTCGGCGACCGCGGCCAGCGACCCATCGGCAGTGACGCCAACTCGGGTCAAATCCCCGGAAAGACGTGCCGCCCGTAATGCCGACCAGCGTCGCCTACCGGGCAGGCGCCACTCGGTGGCAGTGCCCTCATCGTCGCACACGACGAGAAGGTCGGAATCGGGAAAGGCGAGGCGCACAGCAGCCGCCTGGGCAGGAAGGGTCATGGCCTGCCTTGGCCTGACCGGATCACGAAGATCCCAGACGACGGTCGCCGCCTTTGCCGCAGCGCCGGTGCCGGTTGGCTTCCGAGAGACGGCCAGCATGGCGCCGTCTGGGCTCCACGCGAGGTCGGAGACTCCGGCACTCGACGGCGGTAGCGTGGCGGCGGGCGACGTCAAGGTCGGCAGACGCAGGTCCCACAGGCGGATGGTGGTGTCGTCATAGCCGACGGCGAGGAGCGCCGCGTGCGGGTCGAGAGCTAGCGTGACGGCCTTCTGATCGGCGGGCTGTGGCAACACGCCGATAATGCGTGGATGCGCGGGATCCGTGATGTCCCAGGCCCGCAGGGCTCCGCCGCTAACCAGGGCCAAGGTGGTGGCGTCGCCGTCGAGTCCGATCACGGCCTTGTCCACAGACGCGGAGGTAACCGCCGCCGGCAGGGAAAGGAGCCGGCGCGGATGATCGAGATCATGGGTGTCCCACAGCGCGGCGGCGCCGCCGTTCGAGACTGTCGCCAGGCGCCCGCCGTCGGCGTTGAAGCGGAGGTCGGTCGCCGGGCCGCCTAGCACGGTATGGCGCTGTGGGCGCGAAGGATCGCGCAGGTCCCACAGCCAGACGTGTCCGTCGAGGTTTGCGGCTAGCCGCGCGCCCGCTCCCAGCGCGAACGTGTTGACGCTGGTGTGGGATGGCAGCTCGCCGACCTGCCGCGGCCGGGAGGACGCGGTGTCCCAGACATGCACGCTGGTGCCGGAGCCAGTCAGCAACAGTCGGCGGGATGGATCGGCCGCGACGCGGTTCACGGCGCTGGGATGCCCGACCGTGGCACGTCGAGTCGGCGTGGCGTCGAGGAGTTCGCGCAGTGCCGCCAGGCTCGGCGGGCTGCCGTGGTCGAGCCTGGCCGCGGCGACCCCGAGCCGCAGGGCGGTGGTCGGGTCGTGACCGGCGAGACCGGCCGCCTGCTCCTGCAAGGTGCGTACCGTTGCCTGGCGCTGCGCGTCGACCGTGCGCCGGTGTGCGGCCTGCTCGCTCGAGGAGAGCACGCCGGTCAGCGTGCCCGCCGCCGTCGCGAGGATGACAACGACGGCGACCGGCCAGGCGAACGCGGGATTGACTGTGATGCGCGTGCGCCGCACTGCCTCGGCGACGGTCGCGGCGGCGTCGACGCGGATCTGGCGCCCGCCGGCCGCCGTGGGCGCACGGACGGCCAGGCGGGCATCATCGGCGTTGGCGGTGGGCACGATGACCCGGCTGACACCCGCCTCGGCTGCAGCACGCAGTTTGCGGGCTAGACTGCTCGGGGCGATCGGCCGCAGCTCGCGGCCGTCGGCGTCGAGGGCGGCGCTGAGCGCACATCGCCTGTCGAGGCGGCGCGGGCTGACGCGGCTGGTCCGCCAGCGCAGCCGGTGTAGCTCGACGAGTCCGACGGCCACAGCGCCGCCCAGGGAGCCGTCGGCCAAGTCGTTGACCGGTCGACCATCCTCGCCGAGGACGGCCCAGGTCACGCAGCTGCCTGTCCCGGCCAGCGGGGATCCTCGCCAGGCACGGCGCAAGGCGTCGGCGAACGGGGCGTCGGCGGCGAGGAAGGCCATGACCGGGTCGGGATGGAATCCGGCCGGGCCTGCGTCGAGGACCCGCAGGCACAGGAAGGCGCGGGCACCGGTGGTGGTGCGGTCGAACAGCACCGGGAGACGGATCATGCGGGTAACTCGTGGCTCCGTGCCCGCGAGCCGCCACGCGAGCAGCGTCAGCAGCCCCCGGTGCGGCAGTCCGGGAACGCCGTCGATCATCGCGACCGCCGTGGTCCTGGCGGCGCTGGGGTGGCCTGGACCGCCGATCGAGGGAAGGCAGGCGCGGGTCCAGTGCTCGGCCGCGTCCCGCAGCTGCGCGCGCGTGCCGGTCCCACACAGCGTCCTGATGACGGAGAGGATGGCGCTGGCAGCGGCGAGATCAACACTGTCGTCGTCCCGTTCGTCCTCGAGGGGGTCACGGGCGACACCGCGGTCCTCGCCGCCGCGCCACGGCCGGTGCGCCTCGGCGAGCGCGGCGTGCAACGGCGAGCCCGGGTCCAGGAGCCGGTCGAGGCGGTCACGGGCGTCGTCGTTGACGCGGGCAGCCGCGGCGAGTGCGGCCCATTCGTCCAGGCTTGTCGTCAGGTGGTGGTAGCGCTCTCGGCGCTGTGCGGCATCGCGGGCTGCGCGGCGCTGGACGACGGAGAAGTCCGCGCCGTCGGGCTCTGTGGGCAGTGGTGGCGTCATTGACGCCGCTCCGCGATGTCGGGCCGCGCTGCAGCCGGCACCCGGCGTGGTGCCAGGCTCCGACGATCGGCCTCATGGCTGTGTGTGGCCGGCGGCGCGCCAGCGGTATGGATCCCCCGATCCTCCATGAACGGAGAGGATACCCATCACAACGGATCTGCCACTCATGGTGGCGGCCGGTGGGCCACGCGTGTGGCCGAGCCAGCCGCTCGGGTCGCCGCGGTGCTCGGCCGGGACGGAGCCGGGTTCAGGGGCCGTAGACGCTCAGGGGCCGTAGACGCGGGTGGGGGTGAGCAGGACGGCGGTGCGGCGCTGTTCGCGCATGACGCGGTCGTAGGTGGGCCAGTCGTCGTGGGTGCCGCCGGCGGCGGTGAAGATCTCGCGCAGCAGCAGGCGGAGCCGTTCGGCGTCGACGTCGGGGTGGGCGTCGTCGGGGCCGATGAGTTCGGCGCTGCCCTCGACGGTGGCCCACCGCCAGCCCGAGCGCACGGTGGCCGCCGCGGCCGGCCGGGCTCGCAGGTGGGCGAGTTTGATCCCGCCGTAGGTGACGAACGCGACGGCCGGCTTCTCGGTGAGCGGATGGTCCATGAACGCGACGTTGACGACGGACGCCTGGATGCCGGCGTCGTCGGGCCGCTGTGTCGAGATGACGGCGAGGCCGCTCTCGGCGCGGCTGAGGGCGGCGGCGTCCTCGAACGTGGTCACGTCGTTGTCACCCTTCGTGGTGGCCGATCGTCTCGCTGATCATCTCCATGGTAGGGCGGACGGCCGGGCCGTGGGGTCCGGCCGGGGCGTGGGCAGCGTCATGCGTCGTCAGGTGGTGACGGTCGGGCGCGGTCGGTTGTCGTGTCGGGTGCGGGTGGCGGGGCCCGGACGGGCAGCTCTGCCTGCGCCAACGTGGCGGTGCCCGCCGGCCGGGGACGGGGGGAGGATCCCGGCGGGGCCGGCGTCGGGCAGGGCCTCGCCGGGCGGTGCACGGGCCCGCCGGTGGTGGGTCCCGGTCCTCGCGGGCTGCTCATCCCGGGCAGTTCCGCCAGCAGGCGCACCGGACCACCAGGGGGAGATCATCCGTACTGTGGCGTTCCGCGGAACGCGTCGGGCGCCGCGGCTCGGCCCCGCGCCACTCCGGTGGGCGCGCGGCGCGGGGATCGTCTGGGCTGTGGCGTTCCGCGGAACGCCTCGGGCGCGCGGCCTGACCCGGTTCGTGCCGGTGGGACCCGGATGATCCAGTGTTCATCGGGCGTTCATGGCGGGCGGTGGTATGGCGGTTATGGCGACCGGGAAGATACGGACCGTGCCATTGACACTGATCATGGGAAGCTATCGGGTGGTCGGCGCGTCGCCGGACGGGGACTCGGTGCGGTTCTATCCGCGCGACCGGCAGGCCTTCCGCCGGGCCGGCATCGCCGTGAAGGCGAACGCGGCGGGTGGTGTGCAGCTGCGCCTGGACGCCATCGACGCCCTGGAGACCCACTACACCCCGCCGCACGCCCCGCACGAGTGGCACCAGCGGCCCGAGTTCGGTGCCGGCGCCGCCGACGCGCTGCTGCGCGAACTCGGTTTCACCGACGTCACCCGCACCACCGGCGGCACCGTCACCGCCGCCACCCCCACCCAGACCGACGGCTACATCCTCACCCGCTTCGCCGACAAGTACGGCCGCGCGGTGGCGATGGCGTTCGCCGGCGAACCGCCGACGGGCACCCGGGACGGCGGGTCGGTGTTCCTCGACGTCGAGGGCCTGCACCGCTCGGTCAACCACAGGCTGCTCGCCGCCGGCTGGGTGTACCCGACGTTCTACTCGAAGCTGTACGCCGACCTGCGCGCCGATCTCGCCGCGACCACCGAGGCCGCCCGGCGTGCCGCCACCGGCATCTGGAAGCTCGACGTCACCACCGCCGGATTCACCGTCTCCTCGCGCGCCGCGCTCACCGACGACCTTGTGGTCCTGCCGAAGCTGTTCCGCCGCCTCGCCGAGTACCTGACCCTCGACGAGTCCGGCGGCGTGGACCTGTCGGGCTTCCGCGACTTCCTCGCCACCCTCGACGACCGCCTGTTCACCGTCCCCGACGGCCAGGCCACCGCCCTGGACAGCCTCGTCACCGTCGCCACCGCGTCGGGCACCACCGGCCAGACCGTCACCCTCACCGTCCCCCCGGAACGCATCGTCTTCCTCGAGGGCTGAGTCCGCGGGCCAATTCGCCTGCCTGTCGGAAGGCTCTGTCCCGCCGAGTCGGTCAGCATTGCCCTGATCTGGGCCTTCTTGGCCTGGCTCGACGGCGCGCGCCCGGCCGGGGCGGTCCTGGCCGGCGGCGCGACGTTCGCCGGCGCGTACGGATGGCGGATGGCGGGCGGCGACGCGGGTCCCGGCTACAGGCTCCACGTCCACAAGGTGCCATCCCAGTGTCCGGACAGGACGGTGGTACGGGCGTTGAGAGAGCAGATGCCCAGTGCTTCCGGGCCTGTGCCGGGGCCGGTGAGGCCTGGCCCGTAGAGGCGGGCGGTGGCCAGGTCCCAGAGGCGAATGGCGCCATCGTCGCTACCCGCGAGGGCCAGGTCCCTGCCATGCGCCGCGCCGATGGCGACGGTCTTGACCGCATTGCTGATCCGGCCGCCGAGGGAGACGCCGATGGGGGAGCTTTCGGTCAGCCTCCAGAGTCGGACGTCGCCATCCTCGCCGCCGGATATCGCGACGGTCTGTCCCCGCGCGGTCCCGATGGCCATGGCTCCGACCGCGGCGTCGTGGGCGCCGACAAGGCGGCCCCCGGCCCGGGTGCGCAGGTCCCAGAGCCGGACGGTGCCGTCCGCGCTGCCGGTGACGGCGATCGGCCGGTCCCCGACGGTGCCTGTCGCGATGCTTTTGACCTCCGCGTCGAGTCCATCGCGTCCAGGGCGTACGTCCTTCGAGGCCGTCGGTGACCTCGATCTGGCTTGCTCCAGCCTGAGTAGTCGTGATGCCGACCAGTCCGCTGGTGGGCCTGGTGTCAGGATCGCAGTCGTGGCGGCAGGTCTCTCGGCTGTTTCCATGTGTCGCGAGGTCCGGTGTGATGTGCGCCTGTCGGACAACTGTCCGCGGCGTGATCGTGATCAGGCTGTGACGCCGCTCTTGGTGTCCGGTGGCTCGGTGGGTATCCGGCTGGACCCCTGGCCGATCGCCTGCGCCAGGCCGGGGGAGAGCAGCACGATCAGGGCGAGCAGGGCGAGGACGACGGCCATCGCGGCGTGCAGGCCGATCAGGTCGGACAGGGCGCCGATGAGGACCGGGCCGGCGAGCCAGCCGATGTAGCCGCAGGTGGCGAAGGCGGCGAGGGCGGAGCCCGCGGTGGTCCCGACCCGCACGGCGGCGGAGACGCCGACGGGGAAGACGCAGGCCGTGCCGACACCGAGAGCCGCGAAGCCCGCGATGCCGGTGACGGTTCCCGCCGCGCTGGAGCCGGTCGCCAGAGCCACGGCGAACAGGCCGGCCGCGACGGCGGCCAGGGTTTGCACCACCCGGTCCGGTCCGAAGCGTGCGGTGGCGGTGTCGCCGACGAGCCGGGTCACGAGCATGGCGACGGCGAACAGGACGTAGCCGACCCCGGACACGCCGGCGGCGGCGCCGGTGACATCCTGCAGGTACAGGGCGCTCCAGTCGGCGGCCACGCCCTCGCACAGCATGGTGGCGAAGGCCATCGCGCACAGCGCCACCAGCGCCCGGGGGATCCGAACCCGCCGAAGCCCCTGAGCGGACCGCCACGGCCTGCGCGTCGCCGTCAGCTGTCGCGTCGCCGTCCGCGCGATCGCCGTGGGCGTGTCGGTGGCGGCGCCGCCGGCGTCGTCGTGCGGGAGCATGGCGCGTGTCGCCAGCACCATCACCGCGAGGCAGACTGCGCCGACGGCGGCGAACTGGACGTCGAGGGGGACGTCGAGCCCCGCGCCGGCCGAGCCGAGGCCGGCGCCGGCGAGCGCCCCACCGGCCCAGGCGGCGTGGGCGGTGGTCATGATCGGCCGGCCGTAGTGGCGTTCGACGACGGCGAGCTGGGCGTTGAGCGCCACGTCCGCGGCGGCGCCGGCCGCACCCCACAGGGCGAGAGCCGCGAACAGCCCGGTGACGGTCCCCGCGTGCGCGATCAGCACCCCGACGGCGCAGGTGAGAGCGAACGTGATCCGCAGGACGGCGCGGCTGCCGATGCGGTCAAGCAGCCGCCCGGTCAGCCAGATCGTGACCACGGCGCCGAACGGCGCGCCCAGCAACGCCAGCCCCAGCTGACCGTCGCTGGCCCCCAGGTGCTGCTTGACCCCGGGGATCCGCGGTGCCCAGGAGCCGACGAGCAGCCCGATGAGCACCATCGCGATCATGCTGGCGATCCGTGCCCGCCGCGGCGACGGCGTCCCGGCCGAGCGTTCGGCTTCGCTGCCAGCCACCGCCGTCCGCCGCGTCCCCCGATTCCGATCCCGATCCATCCCACTGATGGTGAGCGATGGTAGCGGTCGGTGTCCGTCGAACGGTCCAGTCGGACGGTCCAACGGTCGCGGCGCCCGACCGAGAGGAGCAGCATGAGGACGATGTCCCACGCATCCCGGAGCAGGAATGCCCTCCCTGGAACGGCGAGACTCGACCTGGACCGCGCACCCTCGACCCAGGTGCAGGTGAACCTGCTTGTCCTCTACTGTGCCCGCCTGGCGTCCTGCCGCGACTTCTACCGGAACCTGGGGCTGGTGTTCGAAGGTGAGCGCCACGGTGGCGGCCCCGAGCACTACGCGGCGGTACTGGCCGGGGGCACGGTCCTCGAGCTCTACCCGGCGGGCGCCGGCACGGCGACCGGGCGGACCAGGATTGGTCTGACAGTCCCCCTGGACAGCCTGCGGATCGCGCTGGAACCGGGCGATCACGTCCTGCGCGATCCCGAGGACCGCGTCGTCGACCTGCACGTCACGGCATGACACTGCGTCGAGCGGATGTTGGCGACGACCACATTGGGCTGATGCTCGGCGACCGCGGCCAGCAGCGCGCCGCCCTCGCCCACCGCCGCGCACACCTCATGGCCGTCGTCCTCGAGGAGCCGGGCCAGGCCGGCGCGGAACAGGGCCGAGTCCTCGGCGATCACCACCCGCGGGCTCATGCGTGGAAGGGACGCACCGGCGGCCGGTGCCACGGCCCTGTCGTCTCGACGGCCCTGTCGTGTCAGCCGATGCGGTGCACGTCCGGTAGCTGGTAGACGGCGAACGGGGCGCCGATGACGGGTGCGGCGACGTTGCGGACCGGCGTGCCGGCGGGCGTGACGCCGACTTCGGTGCCGTAATGCGCGTGGCCGTGCAGGGCGAGGGTGACCGGGTGCCGTGTGCCAGTGCCCTGCGTGTGGGACGCGGGTTCGTCGTCGATGGCCGCGCCGAGCAGGTAGCTGCCCAGGAACGGGTAGATCTCGAACGGCTCTCCGGCCAGCGTGTCCCTGCTCGGCGCGTAGTGCGTGAGCGCCACCCGCAGGTCGACGTCGAGCTGCCCCAACGCGTCGCGCAAGGTCTGGGCCGCCGTCTCGGCGTGGCACGCGAACGCCTTCATCTCCGGTTCACCGTGCGCGGCGACCGTGCGGCCGGCGAACCCGCCACCGAACCCCTTGGCGCCGGCGATCCCGACCTGTCTGCCGGCGATGTCGACGACGGTCGCGGTTCCCTCCAGCACGGTCACACCGGCGTCGGTCAGCATGGCGGCGATCGCCGTTTCCTCGCCCCGGTCGTAGTCGTGATTGCCGAGGACGGCGATCACCGGCAGGTCAAGTCCGCCGAACACCTCACACACCTGCGCGGCGGAGGGGATATCGCCTGCCTCGGTGAGGTCGCCGGCGAGAAGGAGGAGGTCGGCCACGTCGGCCGCGCGCTGGTACCGCGGCCGTAGCCGGGCGGCGGTACCAGGACGGACATGTAGATCTCCCACCGCCGCGATGCGCACCATGGCCCGATCATCCCGAAAGCACGCCCCCGGAACATTAGGTTTGGGGTGGACACGGTGGATCCGGTGACGTGTCAGCGAACCTGGCCCGTCACGGTCACGCCCAGCCGCCGCTCCTGCTGCCCGGTGAGGAGAACCCTGCGATGACCACCCCGCGTGCCTTCCCCCTCGAGCCCCGTCCGATCCAGGTCTCCGACGAGGTCCTCGCCGATCTGCGGGCCCGACTGGCGCGGACCCGTCCGCCGGTGGATGAGGGGAACGACGACTGGTCCTATGGTGTTCCGGCCGGCTATCTGCGCGGGCTGGTCGACTACTGGCATGACGGCTACGACTGGCGCACGGCCGAGGCCGCGATCAACGGCTACGAGCACTACGTCGTGCCGGTGGACGGTATCCCGGTGCATTTCCTGCGCCGCCCCGGCCGCGGCCCCCGGCCGATTCCGCTGATCCTCACCCACGGCTGGCCGTGGACGTTCTGGCACTGGTCGAAGGTGATCGACCCGCTCGCCGACCCGGCCGCGTTCGGCGGCGACCCCGCGGACGCGTTCGAGGTGATCGTGCCGTCCCTGCCCGGGTTCGGTTTCCCCGGCCCGCTCACCGGCTTTCCGGATGTGAACTTCTGGAAGGTCGCCGACCTGTGGCACACCCTGATGACCGACACCCTCGGCTATGAGAAGTACGCCGCCGGCGGCTGCGACATCGGCGCCCTGGTCACCAGCCAGCTCGGCCACAAGTACGCGGACGCGCTGTACGGGATCCACATCGGTTCCGGGCTGCCGCTGGATTTCTTCACCGGCCCCCGCGCCTGGGACTTCGCCCGAGGCCGGCCGCTGTCCGACGACCAGCCCGCCGCCATCCGCGCCCGGATCATCGAGCAGGACCGCCGCTGGGCGTCGCACCTCACCGTGCACATGCTCGACGGCGCCACCCTCGCCCACGGCCTGGCCGACTCACCCGCCGGACTGCTCGCCTGGCTGCTCGAACGGTGGAATGCCTGGAGCGACAACGGCGGCGACCTCGCCTCCGTCTTCACGAAGGACGATCTGCTCACCCACGCCACCATCTACTGGGTGACGGGCGCCATCGCCACGTCGATGCGCTACTACGCCAACGCCAACCGCTATCCCTGGACCCCCTCCCACGACCGCACCCCGGTCGTGCAGGCCCCCACCGGTCTCACCTTCGTCACCTACGAGAACCCA
Source organism: Frankia sp. RB5 (assembly GCF_059816245.1). NCBI lineage: Bacteria > Bacillati > Actinomycetota > Actinomycetes > Frankiales > Frankiaceae > Frankia > Frankia sp. RB5. Next base: position 27,100 of record NZ_JCBATA010000040.1, on the reverse strand, counting down.
CCCGGCATCCACACCACGGACGAACGCGTCGCGGCGTTCACCTCCGGCCCGCAGGCCACGTGGTTCCACCACGTCAACGTGAGCGCCCACGACCACGGCGGCCACTTCATCCCCTGGGAGAACCCCGCCGCCTGGATCACCGACCTGCGCCGCACCTTCCACACCCGCAGGCCCTGATCGGCGTCGACATCGTTCCCGCGGGCCGCGGCGCGGCGCGGCGCCCTGACACGGTAGCGCCAACGGGCGCGGCGGGCGGCGGTGTCGGGATCCGTCGGGCAGCATGGCCGGATGGACCCGGATCCGCTGCTGACCGTGACCCAGGTGGCGGACCGCATCCGCCTCACCGCGTCCTCCTGGCGTGCCCGTGTCGAGGAGGGCACCGCGCCGCCCCCCGATGATCCCGACGACGAACGCCCCGCCGACCGCCGTCGCCCCCGGTGGCGACGCTCGACCGTCGACGCCTGGAACGCGCAGCGGCGTGCCCGCGCACGGGCGCAGGCAGACGATCGGGCGCCGTGACCCTGCAGGCCGCACGCCACGTCCACAGCAAGGTCGTGATCAGGTTGTGGGGCGGTGGTCGCTGGCGGTGCCGCGGCCGGCATGGGGGGCAGCGTTGTAGGGCACCCGGCCGAGGTCGCGCCGGTGCAGTCGTGCCCGGGCCAGCCGTCCCAGGCACAGATCAAGGGGCTGCGCCGCGCCGCCCGCGAGCGGTGTGCTCGCACGGACAGTGATCGCGGCCCATGGGCGGCCTAGCGAGGCCGCCGGTGGATGGCGTCGGCGAGCACCGTGGTCACCAGTCTGGTGATGGTTGCCGCGGGTGGTGGGTCGGAGGCGCTGGAAGCGCGGTCGGCGAGCAGGAGGTGTACGCCGCCGACCAGGGAGAGGGTGAGGGAGTCGAGGTCGGCGTCGGCGGCGATGCGGCCCGCGGCGCGCTCGTCGGCCAGGTAGGCGCGGACGGTGGCCGTGACCTGGGCGAGGATCGCGATGCCGCCGTCCGGCCTGGCCTGGCGTAGCCGCGCGCGCAGCTCGTCGCGGAAGGTGATGAGCGGGATGATCGCGAGGGGAACCGGGCCGAACAGGGTGGTGAGCGCGCCGACGAGGTTGTCGGCCACGGTGGCGGTGCCGACGGTCTCGCGCAGCGCGTGCGCGCGGGTCTCGAGCTGCGCGGCCCGGTCGAGCACGAGCTCGGTGAGGAAGGCATCGAAGTCGGCGAAGTGACGATGGAGAACGCCTTTGGCGCAGGCCGCCTCGTCGGTGACGGCCCGGCTGGTCAGCCCGCTCGGGCCGTCTCGCAGCAGCACGCGTTCGGCGGCGTCGAACAGCTGCTGCCGCACGTCGCGCAGGTGAACCCCGGTCGGCACGGACTGATCCTCTCGTGCGCCAGGCCCCGGGGCATCCGTAGGCAAGTGGGCAATCGCCCACTAAGGTGGGCGCATGCCCACTCTACCGCGAGAGCACGAGCAGCCGGAGCCGGCGCGACCACGCCAGGCCCGACCGCACCAGGCTCGGCAGATGGCCGAGTCCTTCGGCACGGACGCGCACCGCTACGACCGGGCCCGGCCGGGATACCCCGAGGATCTGGTGGCGCGAGTCGTCGCCGGGAGTCCGGGGCCGGGCGTGCTCGATGTCGGCGCCGGCACGGGCATCGCGGCCCGCCAGTTCCAGGCCGCCGGCTGCACCGTGCTCGGTGTCGAGCCGGACACGCGGATGGCAGAGGCCGCCCGCGCCCGCGGCCTGCGGGTCGAGGTGTCGACGTTCGAAGCCTGGGAACCGGCCGGACGGACGTTCGACGCGGTGATCGCCGCCCAGTCGTGGCACTGGGTGGACCCGGTCGCCGGGGCCGTGAAGGCGGCCCAGGTGCTGCGCCCCCGCGGCCTCCTGGCGATCTTCGGGCACGTGTTCGAGCCGCCCGCCGAGGTGGCCGAGCCGTTCGCGGCCGCCTACCGGCGGGTGGTGCCCGACTCCCCGTTCGGCGATCAGCCGCCGCGACGTCCGCTGGAGATGTACCAGGCGGTGTACGCGACGATCGCCGAGCGGATCCGCGAGACCGGGCGGTTCGACGGTCCGGAGCAGTGGCGATTCGACTGGGAGCGGCCGTACACCCGCGACGAGTGGCTGGACCTGCTTCCCACCACCGGTGGCCTCACCCGCCTTCGCGCCGATCAGCTGGCCGAGATCCTGGGCGCGGTCGGCCGTGCCCTCGACGCCCTCGGCGGCCGCTTCACGATGCACTACACCACCCTGGCGACCACCGCCGTCCGCGCCGACGCCGGCCGCGCGGTTGGGTGAACCCCGGCCGCGAGGCTGCCGCGGCAAGACAACCGCGGCTCACCGAAGAGGGTGACGTCGCGTCGGAGCGCGTGGCGCAGCGACTCGGCGGGGCTGACCTGCCTGGAGGAACACACTGAGATCCCACAGGCCGCACAGTTCGTCGCGCAGGAGGAAGACACCGTCGACGAGGAGCGCCGCGTCGTGCGCCGCCTCGAGGGCGGGACAGGTGAGCGGGACGTCGCGGAGATGGTCGAAAGCCGCTATGCGGTAGCGCCGGTCTCCCATGGGGCCCAGCGGGTCGAGCAGCAGGCCAGGCGGTGAGAATGCGGCTGAAGGATCAGACGTTCTTCTGGGCCGCAGCGCGGCGCTGCCGTTTGCCCAGCGGTGCCTGGGAGAGGTCCTCGGCCTGGGACCGCAGGTTCTTGTAGCCGTAGCCGCGCCCGGTCAGCCACGCCTTCGCCGCCTCCTCAGCGCGTTCGGATGCCTCCAGGATGTCCTCCTCTTCCTCCCCGGAATCCAGGAATCGGAAGGTGAAGGCGGATCGCGCTGTCAGGTCGTAACTGAGGTGCCCCTCGCGTGTGAAGGCAGCGCGCAGGACGTCGTGCTCTGCGGCACGGGCCAGGAGCTGGGCCCGCTGATCGGTGCTGAGTCCGTCGAAGACGCCGCGGACCGTGATACGGAAAGTGCGAGTACTCATCCCACGACCCTAACCAGCAAGATCGACGGACTCCACCGTGATTCCGGCGGGAAACGACGCGGTACTGCTCTCGACCATGTGGGCGCAGGCGCGTCCGGGGCCGTGGACGACGCCACCAGGCGGGGAGCGGCGGCCCAGGCGCGCGGGCCCTGGCAGCCGTGTGTCGGCGTCACGCCGGTATGACTCCGGATCCGCCTGTCGGCCAGCGCAGAATGCGGGGTGTATCTGGTCGCTCGTGGTCGATCAGCACGTCGGCGTGGTCGGCGGGCGTGGCGATGGCCCGGTAGAGCTGCTGGCCGGGCAGGTAGCGTGCCTCGTAGCGTTCGCGGACGGCGGCGGGGGAACCGAACAGGGCGGTGTCGCGTCGCAATGCGCGGCGCAGCGACTCGGCGGGGCTGATCTGGAGATACACGGTCAGGTCCCAGCAGCTTCGCAGGTCGTCGCGTTGGAGGAAGACGCCGTCGACGAGGAGGATCGCGTCGTGGGCCGCCAGGTGGGCGGGCTGTTCGAGTGGGCGGTCGTGGACGTGGTCGAAGGCGGCCGTGCGGTGGTACCGGTCGCCGGCGGGACCCAGCGGGTCCAGGAGGAGGCGTCGCAGCGCGGCATAGTCGAACGCGTCGTGGAAGTATCCCTGTGGGGACAGCGACCCGCGGCGTCGGCGCACGGCCCGGGGCTGGTGAAAGCCGTCGACGCTGGCGCGGATGACCGGCCGGTCCCGACCCGCCAGCGCGTGGGCGAGTTCGTCCGCCAGGGTTGTCTTGCCGGCAGCGTCGGGGCCGTCGATCGCGACACGCAGCACCCGGTCCGGGCACGCGCGAAGCAGCAGACCGGCAAGCGCGGGGATCGGCTTCAGGGGAATATGTCGGACCTTCCGTGGCTGCGGGCTGGCGGCTTGACCACTTCCGCCGCCGTAGCCCGGGGTGGGCCCCGCCCCGGTCAGGTCGATCGTCACGGGTGTGGGGGTCAGGACGGCCCGTCGGGTGGCGGCTCGGATGTCCGCCGACGGAGTTGTTCGTTGAGCTGTTGGGCTTCGGCGAGTTGGTCTTCGAGGATGACGATGCGGCAGGCGGCGTCGATCGCGGTGCCCTGGTCGACGAGTTCGCGGACCCGGCCGGCGATGCGTAGCTGGTAGCGGGAGTAGCGGCGGTGGCCGCCTTCGGAGCGCAGGGGGGTGATCAGGCGGGCTTCGCCGAGGGCACGCAGGAAGGCGGGGGTGGTGCCGAGGATGTCGGCCGCGCGGCCCATGGTGTAGGCGGGATAGTCGTCGTCGTCGAGGCTGTCGGCTGGTCTGCGGGTTGTTTCAGGGGTCATCGCGCCTCTCGGGGCGTGCGAAGGGGCCCTGGTGCATACTCGCACCAGGGCCCCGAGGGTTAACACCATCTGCCGGCCAGATGCGCCGGCTTCCTGATTCCGCGTATGCGCCCGTAACGGCAGGCGCGCGCAGATCGCATATGCGTGACCGGGGACCACCTTCCAATCCGGGGCCTGCGGTGACCGAGCGACCTGGGCTGTCGCTCAGGCGATCCTGATGGCGTCCACTCCTCTCCGTGTGCGCTACCTGGCGGGGGGTACTGCTGGTGGTGCTCGGCTGCCTGTCCGGGCGGCCGTCCTGCTCGCGCCAGTTCATGTCTGCCGCGATCTCGGACTCTCTTGGCTACGAGAGGAACTCTACCCGGAGCGGCGCCCGATGTCTACTGCGGCGGCTACAGATTTTTCTGCGCGGAGCAGAGAGGTCTGCTGCTGCGCCCGGTCGCGTCCTGGACCACCCGGGCACGCTGGCGGAGCACGGCTAGCTAGCCCCTGACCGGGTCCTGTCCGGACTGCTTCAGGACCGTGTCGCCGACCGCGACGCTGTTCCACACGGGGCGGCTGACCCGGACCGTGATGATGGTGCCGTCGCGCAGACGAATCTTGAGGCGCCGGTACATGTTCGAGCCGTCCAGCAGGCCGCGCGACTTCCTGACCACGGTGCCTTCCCAGGCGTCGTTCATGTGCACGCTCCTTTCGCGTGTTGGGTTCTTCCGGGGGCGGGCGAGAAAGAGGTGAGCGCCACGGTCACGAGATGTCCTTGCGGCGCAGCCGGATCAGCCCGGCGGCGATCAGGGCCACCACCCAGACCAGGACGACGACGGCGACCTGGGCCCAACGGTGGGCGTTCATGTGTCCGCCGAGCAGGTTCTCGGTGGCCTTGGCCGGGTCGAGCCACGGCTGCACGCCGTGCAGAGCGGCGATGCCACCGCCCAGGGCGGCCCAGGCGATCGGGATGACGAAGTTGGCCACGATCGCGGCCGGGCTGTGGAGCAGAAGCAGGCCGAAACCCATGCCGGAGAGCTGGGACAGCAGTTGCACGGACACGCTCGCGACCAGGACGACACCGGCCTGGCGCCATTCGCCGACCGTCGGGTGCGTTCCGGCGAGCTGCGTGGCCAGGGCGGACAGGACGATCCCGAGCACGGCGACGGCGACGGCCAGCGCGGCGCCGGCGGCCAGTTTGGCCGCGATCACCCGGCCGCGTCGCGGCGTGAGGACGAAGGTCTGCAAAGCGGTGCGCTGGGACCACTCGCTGGTGACCAGCAGGATGCTGACGATCGGCAGCAGGACGGCCATGGCACCCTGGATGGACGAGGCACTCCGAGGAAACGTGTGGTCGTCCGGGTCACCGGTGAACATGGCGACGAAGGTCATGGCGACGCCGATGATCGCGACCCCGGCGAGCAGCCAGCGTCCGGCACGGGTGTCGACGCTCTTACGCAGCTCGATGCGCACGAGCCGACCGAACCCGGCGGACCCGCGCCGCCGGGCCAGCGCCGGGGCGGGGACGGTGGACCGGCCCGCTTCTGAGGTGAACAGGATCTTCTCGCTCACGCGACACGCTCCGCAGGGCTGGTGAGGGACAGGAACAGCTCTTCCAGACCTGCGGCGTCGGGCTCACGCAGTTCCAGAAGCACGACCCGGTGCGCCAGGGCCGCGCGGGCGACGGACTCGGCCGGCGCGTCCACCACAAACCGCCCGTCCCCCCGGCGCCGGTGCCGCAGGCCGGCGGCGGTCAGGGCTCGGGTGAGCGCCTCGGCGTCGGTGGCCCGGGCCTGGACCCCTGTCGTCGACAACAGGTCCGCGGTGCCGCCCCGCACGGCGATCCGACCCCCGGCGATGATGACCAGCTGGTCGGCGACGGCCTGCACCTCGCCGAGCAGGTGGGAGGACAACAACACGGTCCCGCCGCGGTCGGCGAAGCGTCGCAGCAGCTCACGCATCCAGTGGATGCCGGCCGGGTCGAGGCCGTTGGCCGGCTCGTCGAGGATCAGCACCTGCGGGTCGCCGAGCAACGCCATCCCGATGCCAAGGCGTTGGCGCATGCCGAGGGAGTACCTGCCGACCCGCCGGCGAGCCGCGGCGGCGTCGAGCCCCACCAGGGTGAGGATCCCTTCCACCTCGCGGCGCTCGACGCCGATGGTGTCCGCGGCCAGTGTCAGCGTCTCCCTGCCGGTCCGGCCGGGGTGCTGGGCCGAGGCGTCCAGCAGGACCCCGACGCGGCGCCCGGGCTGGTCGAGGTCGCGGAAGGGGACGCCGAGCACGCTCGCGGTCCCAGAGGTCGGCGCGGCCAGGCCGCACAGCATCCGCAGGGTGGTCGACTTGCCGGCGCCGTTCGGGCCCAGGAAACCGGTCACCGTGCCGGGACGGCAGGTGAACGACACGTCGCTCACCGCGGCGGCGGCGCCGTAGCGCTTGGTCAGGCGGTCGATGGCGATCATGTGGCCAGCATGACGGCGACCCGCGGGTCGCCGCAGCCGTCCGAAGGTGATGAGTGAGGTCCAAAGGTCGGCGACCGGATCGACTTTGGTCTATGGGCGATGCCGACCGTCCGCGACGCGGCGGCGCCGGACCTAGGCTGACACGTATGCCCGACCTCGTGAGCCCGCCGATCCGCCACGGCCGCGGCGGGCGCCGCCGTCGCAGCATTGCGGTGGGCACCACGATGCTGCTGGCGACGGTCGGGTTCAGCCTCCTCAACGAGCAGACCGTGCTGCTCGGTCGGTACCACCATCCGCTCTGGCTACGCAGCGTCGATGTGGTGCTGGGAGTGGCCTGCCTGGCCGGCGTCTACGTGTGCCGCCGCTGGCCAGTGCACTTCGCGGTCTTCGCCATCGTCGCCGGCACGATCTCCACGCTCGGCGCCGGCACCCCGCTGGTCGGGGTGTTCGCGGTGGCGATCCACCGGCGCTGGCAGACCGCGCTCGCGATCACCCTGCTCGCGATCGTCAGCGTGTTCGCGTCCCTGGCCCTGTACCCGTTGCCGCACTTCTGGTGGAACGCTGCCGTCGGCGTACTGCTCACGGCCGCGATCACCGGCTGGGGCATGTTCGTGCGCGCCCGGCGGCAGCTGCTCGCCTCGCTGCGCGCCGACGTCACCCGCGAACGCGATCTCGCCCTCGAACGCGCCGAGGCCGCGCGGCGCCACGAACGCGAGCGCATCGCCCGGGAGATGCACGACGTACTCGCCCACCGGCTGACCCTGCTCGCCGTCCACGCCGGCGCGCTGGCGTTCCGGCCCGACGCACCGCCGGCGGAGATCGCTCGCGCCGGCGACGTCATCCGCGACAGCGCCCACGCCGCGCTCGACGACCTGCGCTCGGTGATCGCACTGCTGCGCGCCCCGTCGGCCGACGACGCGGGCCGGCCCCAACCGACCGCCGCCGACCTGCCGGGTCTGATCGAGCAGTCACGCGCGGCCGGGCTGGCCGTCTCGTTCACGGCGACGGGTCAGTGGCACGGTCTCGAGCTCGGCACCGGCCGCACCGTCTATCGGATCGTCCAGGAGGCACTCACCAACGTGCGCAAGCACGCGCCGTACGCGCGCGTCGCGGTCACCGTGGCCGGCACGCCCGGCGACACGGTCCGCGTGGCGGTGCGCAACGACCTCACCGACCTCACCGACCTCACCGACCTCACCGGCCCGACCGTCCCCGGCTCCGGGACCGGGCTGATCGGGCTGCGTGAACGCGCCGAACTGGCCGGCGGGTACCTCGAATACGGCCCCACCGGCGACGGGAGCGGCTTCCTGCTCCGCGCGCACCTGCCATGGCCGGCTCACGACCCACACCTCGCCGGATCGGGGCTGGCTCGATGAGCCCGATCCGCGTGCTTGTCGTCGATGACGACGCGCTGGTGCGAGCCGGCCTGACGGTGATGCTCGGCGGCACCCCGACCCTGCGGATCGTCGGCGAGGCCGCCGACGGCTGCGAGGTGCCCGACGCGGTGCGGCGGCTGCGCCCCGACGTCGTCCTGATGGACATCCGCATGCCCCAGGTGGACGGCGTCACCGCCACCGAACGACTCCGCCGGGCTGACGCGCCCAAGGTCATCATCCTGACGACCTTCGACGCCGACCGTCAGGTCCTCGCCGCGCTGCGCGCCGGCGCGGCCGGCTTCCTGCTCAAGGACACCCGGCCCGCCGACATCGTCCGCGCCATCGAAACCGTTGCCGCCGGCGACGCGACGCTGTCGCCCACCATCACCAGACAGGTCATCGCCATGCTCGGTACCGGCGAGCAGGGCGCCGAACGAGCCGCCGCACGCGCGCGCGTCGCCGGGCTCACCGACCGGGAACGCGACGTCGCCCGCGGTGTCGCCCGCGGCCTGCCCAACGCGGAGATCGCCGCCACCACCTACCTGAGCGTGGCCACCGTCAAGGCCTACGTCTCTCGGCTGCTCGACAAACTCGACCTCGACAACCGCGTCCAACTCGCGCTCCTCGTCGCGCAGGCCGACACCGACGACTGAGCAACCCCTCGTGGGGCGCTTACCCTGCGGCGGTGGTCTGGCCGACAGCTCCTGTCGTTATGGGCCGGAGCCGTTACCGCTGGCCAGGAGGGTTTTCGGGTGCGTCGAGCCAGGACGTCGATGAGTTTCGCGGGGACCAGGTGTCCAAGTGATCGTAAGTGTCCGCACGACGCGCTGGGTAGCAGGAGGGTCAGGCCATGAACTCGACGGCACGCCGGATGTTCGAGCTGATCGAACCGATCGGTGCCATCCCCTACGCGGCCGACGAACCCAATGAGGCGATGTTCGCCCTGGGGTTCACCAACTACTGGGATACCTACTTCGCCGGACGGGCGGCGCCCCTCGGCATCGTCCCGGCGGAGGTGGTGGACGCACTCTTCTACAACTTCGCTCCCGGCGAGGTCGCCCGCCACATCCCGAAGGTGTGGGACACGACCACGCCCGAAGCGGCGATCGCCGCTCGTCAGAGGGGTTGTGTGAAGGCGTTGCGGCGGATCCTCGGCGATCACGTCGACTCGCCCGCCTTCGCACGGGCCACCGAACTGTTGCTGCGGGCCGCGACCAGCGCACCGTTCGAGGGCCGGCCCATGTACGCCGCGCTGCGCGCGATCCCGATCCCCGAGGACGTGGTGGCTCGCCTCTTCCACGCGGCTTCCCTGCTGCGCGAGCACCGTGGCGACGGGCACATCGCCGCCCTGATGATCGAAGGTGTCGACGGCCTGGAGGCTCACGTCCTCTACGCCCTCGACCTGGGCATGCCCGCGGAGAAGTTCGGACGGATCCACCACCTCCCCCCAGCGCAGCTCGCCGCCGTGATCGACGGGATGCGCGCTCGCGACCTGATCGGAGCTGACGGTGGGCTGAGCGAAACGGGCCGCGCCGTCAGGGCGCGGGTCGAGGCGCTCACCGACGACCTCGCCGCGAAGCCGTACGAGAGCCTCGGGCTCGACGAGCTCGACGAGCTCATGACCATCCTCGAACCGCTCGCCACACTGCTACTCGCCGCCCAGGACTGGTAGAGGTGGCGCGCAGGGCTGGCGGTGGGCGCAGTAGAACCTAGACTTGGTGCGCCTCTGTCGCCGCGTGCGGTCTCCCCCGCGCGGGGCCGGGACGGACAAGCGGGCCGTGGCCCTCGCTGCCTTGGCTGTGACGGTCAGGACGGGGCCTGGTAGCGCTGGCGCAGCGTGTCCAGGGTCTGGTTCTTGCGAGTGACGGTCCAGAAGGTCCAGCCGTTCTCGCGCGGGACGTTCCTGACCGCCCTGGCAGCGCCGGTGGGGTTGTCGAATACGCCGGACGGGGTCCGGATCCGCCCGTTGGCGAGGACGGTCGCCTTGAATTCCGTACCCCTTCGCCGCCCGACCAGGCCCTCCTCGGGAAGGAGAACGCCAGCGTTCAGCAGGTCGGCGGGGCGATGGCGAACAGGCTGGAGGAGGTGTCGCTGACGGAGGCCGGGCTGGGGGAGCGCAGTCATCTGCAGGAGTGGGTGCTCGCGAACCCCGCGGTGCTCGGCGAGGATGTTCTCGTCGTCACCAGCGAGTACGACCAGTGGACCGGCAACGACGGTGTCCGGGCTCGTGACCGGCTCGACATCCTCGGTCTGGACTCGTCGGGACGGTTGGTCGTCGTCGAGCTCAAGCGGGGTGCGGCGCCGGGCGACACCCATCTGCAGGCGATCACCTACGCGGCGATGGTCTCCGGGTTCACCGTGGACACCCTCGCCGACGCGCTCGCGACCTGGCGTACCCGGCGCGGGGAACCGACCGGCCTGGCCGCGGCCCAGGCGCTCATCGATGACCACGTCGGCGGTGAGCTCGACCCGGAGCTGCTGCGAAAGCCGCGGATCATGCTGCTCGCGGGCGGGTTTCCCAAGCAGGTCACGAACACCGCGGTCTGGCTGTCCCAGTTCGACCTGCGCGCCGAACTCGTCCAGGTGACCGCCTGGCGCTCGGACGGTGAGATCTACGTGGGCTTCAACCAGGTGTGGCCCACGCCGGGTACCGAGGACTTCATGCTCAGCCCGACCGCCCGCGATGACGCACAGCGGATCAACCAGAAGGTCGAGCAGAAGGCCCGCGCCGCCTCCGCGGTGCGGCGTCTCCTCGATGCCGGCACGCTCGCGGAGGGCCAGCCGCTGCGGCTCGCGTTCTCGGCTGCCAGCGCCGCGCAGCGGTCGCAGCTGCGGGACTGGGTTGAGGCGCAGCCCAGCCGTGGCAGGGCCGCCTGGCGCACTGACCCGGCCGGCCCGCTGCGCTGGGAGGCTGACGGCGGCGCCTGGTTGCCCAGCACCCTGGTCCGCCACATCCTCACCCAGGCCACCGGAGCCGCGTCGACGGCGGTGCGGGGCACGGCCTGGTGGGAGGACGAGACCGGGCACAGCCTCGCCGACCTCGCCGAGACCGTGCCTGGCAAGACCACACGCGACTGGTCGGACCTGCACGCCTACCTCGATGTCCTCCCGTCGGGCCGGTGGACCACCTACGGTGATCTGGCCCAGGTGATCGGCACCAAGGCTCTCCCGATCGGCCAGCACATCGCCGGCTGCTCGTCCTGCGCACATGCCTGGCGGGTCCTCAACGCCGACGGCAAAGTCGCGAAGGGCTTCGCCTGGACAGACCCGACCAGGACCGACACCCCCCAGCAGGTCCTCGAAACCGAGGGCATCACCTTCACCGGTGCCGGGGTCGCGGACCCGGCAGCTCGTCTCGGCCCAGCCGAGCTCAAGGGTCTCCTCGACGAGATGTGACCGGGGGTCGAGAACATCGAAACGACGAACAGCGGAAAGCACGGATCGGCGCTGGCAGGCCGGTCGGGCGCATCCGGACTGCGCCCAGGGGACTATGCGGATATCCAGCGGGTGAAGGGAACCAGCGACTCATCGTGCGAGGAGAGCGGTGGCGAGTTCGGCGGTGCGGCCGAGCAGTCGGGCGGCGGCGATCGGGTCCATGTAGTCCTGGTAGGACACGATCTCGCCGTCGCGGACGCGGATGACACCGAGTGCCCGGAAGCGGTACGGCCCACCGGTGACGATCGAGCGGCCGTGGTGCTCGATCTCGGTGACGACGACCTCCGGGTCGTCGGTCTCGCGAACGAACGCCTCGACGCCGTCCATCTCAAACACCCCCCTGGGTGCCGGCGCGGCGGCGAAGTACTGGCGGATCACCTCCCGGCCGCGCAGCTCGCGGGGCTGACCGGGCATGGCGAAGGGGTACTCGAGCACCCCGTCCTCGGCGAACAGGTCGGCGAAGACCACCCCCTCGCCCGCCACCATCCGCCGTACCTGCTCGACGACCTCACGTGGGCTGTTCGTCATGGTTCCCCTCGTAGAATCGGAACGGTGAACCCGCTTAGAAGATACGGAACGCACGCCCCGGTTGGCAATGGGTGCCGCTGACTCCGGCCCGCCGCTGCGGGCGGATGCCCGCCGTAACCGCCAGCGGGTGTTGCAGGCCGCGCGGGAGGTCTTCGCCGAGTCCGGCTTCGCGGCACCCCTCGACGAGATCGCCGCCCGCGCGGGAGTCGGAGCCGGCACGGTCTACCGTCATTTCCCCACGAAGGAAGCGCTGTTCGAGGCCGTGGCCGCCGCCCGCGTCGCGGATCTCGTCGCCGACGCCCGCCGCCGCGCCGACGAGCACGATCCCGCAACCGCCTTCTTCGGTTTCCTCGCCCTGCTGGGGGCCGAGGTCGAGGCCAAGCGAGACACCTCCGACGCGATCGCCGTGCCCGGTCCGCTGGGTGAGGCCATGCAGGATGCGCTCGCGCTGCTGCTGACCCGCGCCCAGCAGGCCGGCGCGGTCCGCCAGGAGGTCACCGCGGCGGACCTGGTCGCGATCCTCAAAGGTCTGCTCACCGCCGCGCACGAGGACACCGATCCCGGCCGGCCCGCACGCCTGCTCGCCATCCTGACGGCCGGGCTTCGACCAGACACCCTCTGATCTCACAGCGATGCATCCTGACCGTCCAGTCCCTGTCGGTCGTCGCGGCGAGGCCGAAGAGCATGATGGGCCGCGATCGTCGTGGGACGACGACCGGAGGAACCTGGACCCGCCACGCCCCGGGAGGCCGTTCCCATGCCCGCTGACCAGCCCGTTCATGTCGTCGCCTACGACTCCGCATGGCCCTCGCGGTTCGCCGAGCAGCGAGACCGGCTCTCGACCGTTCTGGCCCCGTGGCTGGGTGCCTCGGTGGAACACATCGGGTCCACTGCCGTTGCCGGCCTGCCCGCCAAGCCCGTCATCGATCTTCTCGCCCCGGTGCGCTCGCTCGACGAAGCACAGTGCGCGATCCCGACGCTGGAGGCAGACGGATGGCTGTTCTGGCCAGAGGACCCATGCCGGCACTACCGGCTCTGGTTCCTACGCCCGCGACCCGACGCCCGTACCCACCATCTGCACGTGGTCGAGCACCTCCACCCCCACGCCAGGGCGCTGCTCGCGTTCCGGGACACGCTGCGCGCCGACCCCCGCCTCCGCGAGGACTACGCCGAGCTCAAAAGGCGCCTTGCCGTCGAGCATCGACACAACCGCAACGCCTACACCAACGCCAAGAACGATTTCGTCGAACAGGTCCTGCGCAGCGCTGGCCTCCAGCCGCTGCCACGTGACCTTCTACCCGAGTAGAACCTGACACGCCACGTGGCGGCATCTGCAGAGCAGATATCCCGCAAGTGAGATACCCGGGGCGTGAGGAACACTGGAGCGGAAACCGGGAGCCTGTGACGCTGTCGCCCACGGGTTCGGGATGAGGGATTGACCACCCCCTGTCTGCGAGAGATCGACCCCAGGAAGTCTCCCTCAGAACTGGCGAGAACACAGGCCAGGGAAAGGAGTCGCTGTGTTCAAAGTCCTGGTGGTCGGGATGTGCATCACCATCTCCCTCGTCGTCAGCCTGCTCGGCGGAATCCTCGCTGTCGCGAACGGAGTCCTCTCGGCGGGAGCGATCCTCACCGGCGGCGGCGCCTTCTTCGTCGCGGTGCCGGCGACGCTTTCGGTCGCCAATGCTCTCGGCGGACTGTAGCCGACGGCGTAGCCCGGTCGTGTCGGACATTCAGCAAGACCGCCGTAGTCGTCATCACCGTGAAGTCCGCCGGGCGCAGGGTCTTCAGCCCCGCCACCGCAGACGTCCGTCTCGCTTGACCTCTTGCGCGTCAGTCCGGCAGCCAGTGCAGCTCGTGCGCCAGGGTTTTGGCGACGGCACGGATGCGGTGGTGTAGCGGCGACTGCTCGCGTGGGAGGACCAGGTGGACCGTCAGGCTGGGCGCGCCTCGCAGCGGTCGCCAGGTGAGACCGGCCGGTTGTGCCGTGAGCGCGGCTTCTCCGGCCGGGGCGAGGGTGACCCCGTCGCGCAGGTCGCGCTGAGACATGTCGAAAGAGACTGCGGGCGTGTGGAATCGGGGGTGTGGTCGGGTGTCTCGGAACAGTGCGGACAGCTGATCGTGGATCACGGGGTTCGCCGCACGGTCCGGGAGTCGCAGCGGATACGAAGCCGCGTCGGCGATCTCGATCTCCGGGCGTTCGGCCAGCGGATGGTGCTGCGCCAGCTGGACCCCGATGCGCATACGCCGCAGCAGGAACCGGCGCACGCCACGGCCCGGTTGTTCACCGCGGGTGATCCCGGCATCGATGCGGCCGTCGGCGACCGCGGGGGAGATCTCCGGTGTCGCCATCGGGACCGCGCTGACCTCGAGTCCGCTGTTGCCGCGAATCAGCCTGTCCACCAGGGCCGGTGCCGTCTCGGCCCCGGCGCTGAGGCTGTATCCGATGCGCAGCGTGCCCAGTTCACCGGCCGCCGCGCTCCGGGCGGTGTCCCACGCCCGGTCCAGCGCCGCCAGCGCGGGCGGCGCGGACTCCGCCAAAGCCACACCGGCCGTGGTCAAAACGACGCTACGCGTGTTGCGAACCAGCAGCGCGGTACCGAGTTCCGCCTCCAACCGGCGCATCCGGGCGCTGAGTGCGGGCTGCGCGATACCGATCCGTGCGGCCGCGCGGGTGAAGTTCAACTCCTGCGCCAGCACCAGGAAGTACCGCAGGCTCACCGTATCCGGCGCCACGTGCCCTCCCTGTCGATTGATAACGATCCGTTCTGAGTCTATCCCGTACCGGTCTTTCCCTCGACCGCACATCAAGCCCTAACGTGCGCATGCCGGGATCGATCGATCTGAGTGTCGATTCGAAGTCAGACGTGCCCGGCCGAACACAGGAGGTTTCCATGGCTACTAAGGGCTACTGGGTCAGTGTCTACCCCGCCATTTCCGACCCTGAGATGCTGACTGCCTACGACAGGCTGGCCCGTCCGGCTGTCCAGGCTGGGGGCGGGCGCCTCCTGTCCCGTGGCAGTCGAGTCGTGGCCCACGAGGCCGGAATCACGCAACGCGTCGTTCTGATCGAGTTCGACAGCTTTGAGCAGGCCGTCGCGGCATACGAGAGCGAGGCATACCAGAAGGCGCTGGTGGCCCTCCCCGGCAGCGTCGAGCGCGACTTCCGCATCATCGAAGGAATCGACTGACCGGCGGGCCCAGCCATCGCTGAGCATCCGTCACCTGAAACGCACACGCTGCGTGGTGGACGGCATCGGGCACTCCGCCAGGATCACCGCGCGCGCCGCGCTCCTGGCGGAGGTCGCCGCCCGCGTCGCGGCGACCAGAGGACCGCTCCACGGGCTCCTGACCGCGGCGGAGCTGATCTGCGACCCTGGCTCGGAGGACTGCCCTACCTCACGTCAGGTGCCGGGCGAGGAACCGGTTGGCGTTGTCCCCCTCGTACGGCGGGACGCCGGTGTGCCCGCCCATGTTGACGTGCAGGCCCTTCTCCTTCGAGCCGAAGGCGTCGAACAGGTCCAGGGCCAGCTGCCGGTCGTTTCCCTCGTCGTCCCACTGCAGCAGGACGTGCAGCGGGATGGTGATCTGCCGGGCCTCGTCAACGATGGAGCGGGGCACGTAGCTTCCGGCGAACAGCACCGCGGCCGCGATGCGCGGCTCGACGACCGCCAGCCGGACGCCGATGGCGATCAGCCCTCCCGCGAGGCCGACCGGGCCGCCGATCCCGGGCAGCGTGAGGAGGGCGTCCAGCACGGCCCGCCATTCCGGGACGGCCCGGTCGACCAGCGGGAGGACGAGCCGGTCGACGACCTCGTCGGCCGGCTTCTCGCCGGCCGCCAGCGCCCGGCGCAGGTCGGCGCGGGCCTGCTCGGCGTCGGCGTCGCGGGGCCGCTGCCCGCTCCCGGGCAGCTCGAGGGTGGTGGCGGCGAAGCCCTGCGCCACGCAGCCCCGGGCCCGCCCCGCCAGTCGGGGGTACATCCTTTCCAGTCCACCGGGGTGACCGAGCAGGATCAGCGGCGCCGGTGCGGCCGCGGCCTCGGGCGTCCACAGGATGCCGGGGATCTCGCCGAGGGTGAAGGCGCGTTCGAGGACGCCGCCGTCGTCGAGGCGCTGTTCGGAGGTGAAACGCATGGTCGTGCCTTTCGGGAGCGCGCGGTGAACGGCGCTCCCGGACGACCTACCGCCCGACCGTGACCCCGACGGGGAGCACCCCTGTCGATCCTGCGTTCACGGGTACCACCTCCTCGTCCTCTCGCACGGCCACCGGCACGCTAACAGGGGCCGCCATGATCCGCCAACAGGTTTTCGCGTGGACCGGATCGCGCCGGGTCAGGGAGCGGCCCGCAGGGTGCGCAGTTCGGCGGTGAGATCGTCGGCCTGGCGTTCGGCGCGTTCGGCGCGGCTGCGGGCCTCGGCGCGGGCGTCGGCGAGGACGGCGAGGCGTTCGGCGGCGGCCTGGCGTTCGGCGTCCAGGCGGGTCTCGTACTCGGCGCGGATCCGGTCGATCTCGGCCGCGGCCGCCGCGCGGGCCCGGTCGACGTCGGCGGTGGCCTGCTCGCGCACGCGCGTGGTCTCGGCGGCGGCGTCGGCGCGCAGGCGGGTGGTCTCGGCGTCGGCGGCCTGGCGTAGACGCAGGGCCTCGGCGCGTTCGGTGCGGATGTCCTCGCGCAGCGTGTCGCGTTCGGCGCGGGTCTCGGTGAGGGTGCGGGCGTCGCGCTCGGCGTCGCGACGGAGTTGGGCGAGGTCGGCCTGGGCCTGGTCGCGGGCGGCGAGGGCCTCGGCGACGCGGGCCTCGGCGTCGGCCACGACGTCGCGGACACGGGTGTTGGCCTCGGCCAGGGTGGCGCGGATGCGGGTTTCGGCGTCGGCCTGGGCGGTGTCGATCGCGGCGGTGGCGCGGACCTGCGCGGTCTGGATCGCCTCGGCGGCGTCGCGACGGGCGGCGGTGACCGCCTCGGTCGCCTCGCGCCGCGCGGTCTCGGCGGCCTCGGATGCCGCCTCAAGCTGGGCGGTGAGGTCCTCGACGTGGCGTTCGGCCTGGTCGAGGGCGTCGGCGGCCTCGGCGGTGATCGCCTCGGCCTCGGCGCGGGTGGCGGTGGCGGCGCGGGCGTGCTGCTCGGCGCGCACCGCGCGGGCGACCGCCTCGGCGACGCGTTCGGCGGCTTCGGCCTCGGCGGCCTCGACCTGCGCCTCGGCGGCGGTGACGTCGCCGAGCAGCGCCATCTGCCGGCCGAAGGCGTCCAGCACTCGGGTGAGGTCGGCGGTGATCGTCTGGACCTGGGCGGCGAGCTCCTCGGCGCGGGCCCGTCCGGCGGCGAGCGTCGTGCGGGCCGCCCGGGTGGCGTCCATACCCCGCCCGGGCGTGCCGGTGCCGCCCGGGCGGGACGCGGCGTCGGCCTGGGCGGCGAGGTCGCGGCGGCGGCGGTAGGCGGAGAGCCGGTTGTGCGCCGGGTCGTCGCAGTAGGCGGGCGGACGGCCCGGCCCGTCGGCGGGTGCGCTCGGGCGGGTGCAGCCGGGAAACGCGCAGCGCACCCCTGCGCCGTCGGGCGGCGTCTTCTCGTCCGGCGCGCGCGGTGCCGGTGGTGTCCGCGTGGGC
This sequence comes from Frankia sp. RB5, assembly GCF_059816245.1. NCBI lineage: Bacteria > Bacillati > Actinomycetota > Actinomycetes > Frankiales > Frankiaceae > Frankia > Frankia sp. RB5. The sequence goes on along the minus strand of NZ_JCBATA010000040.1, from coordinate 9,442 downwards.
GCCGGGTCGGCCGGGGGACTGTCCGCGGCGAGACCGGCGGCCAGGTCACCGGGCCCGGTGACGCCGGCGCCGTCCGAGGACGGGGGGATGGGCGGCGCCGCGTCCACTCCGTCGGCCGAGGGGTGCCTGCGTGCCGCGAACATGTCGCCCACTGTCGCATCCGGCGGCGTATCCGCCCCGCCGGGTGTGCCCGCCTGCCCGAGCGGGGGAGGGGAGTCGCCCGTCGGGGGTTCGACGGCGGGTCGCGGGACCGGCGGGCGGAACGGCTCCTCGGGTTCGGACGGTTCCTGCCGCTGCCGCGGCGGGCGAGGTACCCGGCTCATCGCGCTCCCACTCCCTCTCCATCCCCACGCCGCATCCGTCATTACGTATTGTCGCGCAGGTGAAACGTTAGTACGTATCGTTATACCTCACGACGTAACGGAACACGAAACACCCCCGTCGACGTGTCGGATCCTGACGCGCGGGAAGGGAAGGTTATCGAGCGTTAGAGAAGTCTCCCGACTGATGATCTTCGCGTCGTGGCCGCGCGGCCCGGGGCACCGTTCTGGCAGTGTCACGGCGGCCTGTGTCGCGAACTCGGGGGCAAACCGGACACGACACGCGGAGTTCGCGACACGGTGCCGCCCTCCCACGCGCGCGCTTCCCACCCACGGGACGTTCGCCCCCATGCTCGGCCTGCTGGTCACTCGGTCTGCTGGTCGAGCCGCCGCCGTCGGCGATCATGGATGTCGGGTGTGGGGTCGCTGTACGTGAGTCCGCTGGTGGCGGTTGCAGGACTGTCGCAGGACTGAGGCAATCGCCGTCGCGAGGCCGTGGGTACCCGTTCTCGCGACGGCGATCGGGAGCGCAGACTGTGCCGGCACGCCCACGCCGACCGGCCCGGCCCGGCGTGGCCCCGCGAGCCACTACAGGTCACGGGGCACCGCATCATCAGTGAACGTCAGCTCCTTGGCGGGGAAGCAGGGGGATGCTCGCCGCGCAAACCGCCGTGATGATCAGGGTGAGGATCAGGCAGGGCAGAACGCCGCTCGAGACGGCGCCCGGCGTGCTGGCGGCCAGGTAGATGGTCGACACAGTGGCGGAACCCGCAGCATTAACGAGCTGCTGCACGGCGTTGAGCACGCCGCTGGCGCTGCCGGCCTGGGCCGGGCTGACGTCGCCGAGGGCGACAGCGAACACGGCCCCGAAGCAGCAGCCCATGCCCAGGCCGGTCACGAGCAGGGGAACGGTGATCCAGGGCACCGGGTGCGGCTGAGCGGTGATCAGGACGGTCAGACTCAGGACGCCCAGAGCAAAGGTCGCCACGCCGATCGAGACCACGGTGCGGCCGTGGTCGATGATGTGCCGGCGCACCGTGAACGAGGCGGCGATGATGCCGATGGACATCGGTGCGGTGGTCAGAGCGGCATGGAATGGGCTCAGGGCGAGGCTCTGCTGCAGATAGAGAGCCGTGACATACATGGTTCCCGTGACGGTGCTGAAGAGCAGTGCCCCGAAGACCAGGCCGGTGACGAAGCCGCGGTTGGTGAACAGTGACCGTTCCAGCAGGGGCCGTGTGGAGCCCCTCTGCTGCCATCCCAGGGATGCCAGTGCGAGGGCGCCGGCCGCGATTGCCGACAGGGCGCGGGGGCTCCAGCCACTGGCGCCCCCGTCGATCAGCCCGGCCAGCAGCAGACCGAGGCCCGCCATCAGCGCCACGGCCGCTCCGGGCCGGATGCGGACAGCGATGTCGCCGGTGAACGCTGGGATGAACGTCAGCCCTGCCGCGAACAGGAGGACGCCGAACAGGACGTTGACGAGGAACACCGAGCGCCAGGCCAGTCCGAACGGGTCGGCACCGATCAGCAGTCCGGCGATCATCGGGCCGCTGATCGACGACGCTGCGAGCAGCGGCCCGAACAGACCGAACACCACCCGCATCGACTCGTGGGGAACCACCCGCATCAGCAGGACGAACCCTTGCGGGACGAGCAGACCACCGAAGGCTCCCTGCCCGATACGAGCGGCGACGAGGACCAGCGGGGTGGTGGCGACGGCGGCCGCGAGGGAGCCCAGGGTGAACCCCGCCAGACCGGTGAGGAAGATCCGACGGCAGCCGAACCGGTCTCCCAGACGCCCACCAATGATCATCAGGGAGCCCATGGGGAGGGTGTAGCTCGCACCGAGCCAGGGTTCCAGCGACGACGATGCGCCGAGGTCACGGACGATAGTGGGTGCGGCCACGTTGGTCACGGTGGTGCTGAGGAGGTCGAGCACGTCGGCGGCGACCACCAGCAGGAAGACGATCCACGCTCGCAACGGAAGGTTTTGGGACACGGCGAAGCACGCTCTCTGCGGAGAGAACCAGACAGCCTGTACTGAGGCTGTCGTGCTGGCCGGAAGTCCCGACACGCTCAGAGCCTGTTTCGGCTCTCAGGAACGAGCGCTGCACCTTACGGTCGCAAAAGTAGCATGAGCCGGGCCCGGTGATCGTCGTATGCGGCTGCGACCAGCCGGTCGCGAGCCCTTGGACCGGCCCACACTTGCCCACGCGCAGTGCCGTCGCCGAGATGCGACGTCACCTCTACCGGCGCGGCTCAGGCCTTGCATGATGGCCGGGATACCTGATCAGGCGAGGAGTCGGCGCGATGCCCAGCCCGTCCTACGGCGACGTGGACTACGAGACCCAGGGGGGTGGGTACGTCCGCGGTCGGCGTACCGATCCGCGTATCGCCGCGCTGGTCCACGCCGCGCTCGGCGACGCGCGGACGGTTCTCAACGTGGGCGCGGGCGCGGGTTCCTACGAGCCCGGCGACCGTCATGTGCTCGCGGTGGAGCCGTCCGCCGCCATGCGCGCCGCGCGGCCACCGCACCTGCCACTGGCGATCAACGCGGTCGCCGAGAGCCTGCCGTTCGACGACGGCAGTGTGGACGCGGCCATGGCGATGGTCACCGTGCACCAGTGGTCCGATCCCGACCGTGGCCTGCGGGAGCTGCGGCGGGTCAGCCGCGGACCGGTCGTGGTGCTCACCTTCGACCGTGACGCGCTCGACCGCATCTGGCTCACCGACTACGTCCCGCAGCTCGTCACCGCGGACCGTCCCCGCTTCCCGGCGATCGAGCGCATCGAGGCGGCACTCGGGGGTGAGGCGACGGTGACCCCGGTGCCCGTGCCCGCTGACTGCGCCGACAGGTTCATCGAGGCCTACTACAGCCGGCCCGAACGCTTCCTCGACCCGGCGGTGCGCGCCCGCCAGTCCGTCTGGGGATTCGTCGACCCGCGCGCGGCCGAGCAGGGGCTGGCGCGGCTGCGCTCCGACCTCGACTCCGGCGCCTGGGACCAGCGCTACGGCGCGCTGCGCCGGCAACCGGCGTTCCTCGGCGCACTGCGCCTCATCACCGGCCCGCCACCCCAAGTGGACAGCGCCCCGGGAGGCGTCCGCCCGTGAATCCCCTGACGACACGGATCGAGGAAAGCGGACATCGACGCACACAGTGACAGTTAGAGTCCTGACGGTGTCCAGTCGACAGATGCTGCGGTACAGCGACGATGTTCTCGGCGGCCCGCAGGCGGCTGAGCAGGCCCGGCTCGCCGCCATGGCCACGGTCTGCGACCCGACGACCATCCGCATCCTCGAGGAGCGCGGTGTCGGGGCCGGCTGGCGCTGCCTGGAGGTCGGTGCCGGCAGCGGGTCGATCGCGCGCTGGCTCGCCGACCTGGTCGGCGCCGACGGCCACGTCGTCGCGACGGATGTCGACACCGGCCACCTGAGCGACCTCCCGGCTGCGCACCTCACGGTCCTGCGGCACGACATCACCCGCGATCCAGCGCCGGACGCGGCGCCGTTCGACCTCATCCACGCCCGTTTCGTCCTGGAGCATCTCCCCGAGCGGGAGGAGGTCCTCGACCGTCTGGTGACCTGGCTGCGACCGGGCGGTGTGATCGTGATCGAGTCGATCGCCGGCTTCCCGCTCGACTCCTCACCCCACCCCCCGTTCGGCCAGGCCATGCGTGCCGTCGACGAGGTGCTCGCGAGATCCATCGGCACCGACTCCACATGGGCCCGCCAGTTCCCGGCCCCGCTGGCCGGCCGTCACCTCGTCGAGGTCGGGACGGCCGTCCACCTCCCGCCCACCGGCGCCGCCAACGCCTCGGCGCTGTGCTGGACGCTGACCCTGACCCGCCTGCGCGCGCGTATCCGCGAGCTCGACCTCGCCTCGGACGACGTGCTCGACGACGCGTTGGCACTACTGGCGGATCCGGCCTTCTTCGACCTCGCCTTCGCGACGGCGATCGCCTGGGGCCGACGACGCCCCTGACCTCAGGACGGCCCATCGTCCTGGACGTGGCACGCCCTGGGCTGATCGGACGCTCAGGCCTGCGGGAGGACCTCGCTGAGCCGGAGGGCCTCCCTGATTTGACCGACCTTGGACTCCGAGAGCGCTCCGGCACGCTCGATCAGGTCCTGCTCCGTCACGGTCGTGAGCCATGTGCAGGGGACCATGCCAGGACGAGGAAAGGCCACCCGTACAACCCCTTCGAGGGGAAGCCCGTCGGCCGAACCCAGCGCCACCTCGAGCCCGACGCCGGTGATGTCGACGGTGGCCGGCTCGACGATGTGCATTGCCTGGAACGTGGCGTTCGACGGCTCGGACAGCAGCACGACGGGCCGCCGCTCGCCGAAGTCCGCCCACCACACCTCGCCACACCGCACGAAGCTCTCCCGTCTGGTCGCCTTTCACTATCCCCGCGGCCAGGATAGTGAAAGGCGAAACATCCTCGCCTGCCCGCCGGTGCGGCACGCCAGACGTCCCAGTCCTGATCGGCGGGGACCACCGGCCGAAAACCGATAGACAGCGCCTGTACCACGGGCAGTCGTTGTCGTTGGCGCGGTGCGACAGGAAGACGTCTGGGACGTCGATACGATGCCGTCCCGGTAATCATCCCCACGGCATAGCCCAGGCCCTTTGGCCATCCGGTGCGACAACATCGCCAGTAGCAGAGCGTGACGGGTGGTAAGCTCCATGCTCTGCACAGTCTGCTCAAGTCCGGCGCACCGCAGTACGACGACCCGGCCACGTCGTCCCGCGTGTACGCGGTCAGCCGGCCCGGGCTCCGGGAGCTGCTCGACGAGACGGCGCTCGGCGACACCATCCGCATCGCGGAGGCCGCACGATCGAGAGCGGCGACGATCACGGTCGGTGACTGTGACCGGCCCGGTAGCGGGCAGGTTTCGGCCGCGTTGGTGGGCAGGGGCAGCGCAGTGGTCGGGTTCGTCAGCGGCCTGGCCGGGCGCCTGTGAGTCCGATCAGTTCCGGGACCGGCTGGTCGCCGTCGTCTTCCGCGGTCTCCCGCAGGACGAGCCCCGCGCCGGTCAGCGCGTTCAGCAGCACGGGTAGTGGGACGTTGACGACCCCGACCCGGGAGCGGATCCCGTCGCCGAGCAGAGGATGTTGCTCGACGCGCTGGTGGCGGCGGTAGCCGGGGTGGACGGTGCAGGCGCCCTGGCTGTCGCGTTCGACGAAGACGCCACCGAAGCAGGGATGCGCGCCGACGACCACCAGGCGGCCGCCGGGGCGCAGCACGCGGTGGGCCTCGGCGAACACCGGGAGCAGGTCGTCGAAGTCGGTGCTTGTCATGATCATGGTGGCGGCGTCGACGGACTGGTCACGGAGGGGGAGCCGCTCGGCGCTGGCAACCACCGCGGTGAGGCCCTTGCGGCGGGCAAGGTCGATCTGGGGCGCGGAGATGTCGACGCCGATCAGCTGCCAGTCCAGGCCGGTCAACGCGGGGGCGTGCGCACCGCCGCCGCAGCCCAGGTCAAGGCACAGACGGCCGTGGCCAGGGCCAAGGAGGCGCGCGAGGAGGCGGTCCGCGGCCCGGGCGAACGGCAGTCCCAACCCCCCGGTCGCATAGGCGTCGTACCAGCCAGCGAAATCGTCGTAGCGCTGTCGCATCTGACAAGATGAGCAGAGACCTCCCCGCCCCGCCACACATTTTGCTGGCGATCGTGAATACCGCGCTGCCCTCGCCGAACGACCGTCGCGGCGCTGACGGGCGAGGGTATGCGCGTGGTCGCGGCCGCGCGGACGGTGACGCCAGAGCTCAGGGATCTGGGGGCGGCCGACGGACCGGCGCGGCTGGTGGAGGCTGCGCTGGCGGAGCTGGGCGAGTTGGACGTGCTCGTCAACAATGTGGGCGGGGGTGACGGCGGGGCGGTCGCGGGCGCCCGTACCCGCGACTCGACCACCGCGGCATGCCGCGCCAGGATGTCGCTGTAGTCCCAGTGGCGGGGTGCGAAGACCGCGAGCAGGCCGGCGACGAGGCGGCTGACTTCGCTCTCGGGCAGGGCGAGAACCCGGTCCACGATGCCCGCGGCCCGCGAGTGCGCCTCATTGCCTTCCTCGCCAGGAAGGAACAGCTTCGCGATGACCCGGCCGGGGTCTGCGGACAGCGTGACCGGGTGGCGGGTGACCAGGTCGGCCTCAAGGGCCGAGATCATCCGCTCGCCGCGTGGGTTTCGTGGTCCACGGTTGTCTCACCGCTGGGGAGACCGTTTCGGGCCGGGCCTCGCGCGCTCACGGCGCCGCCAGCAGGCGACGGGCATGCTGCGCCGTTGAGAGCAGCGCGAGAGTCGACTCCGCTCCCTGGTTGATGTTGCGGCCGTGTGGCTCGAGACCGTCGCAGCAACCGCCGGTGAGGGTGTCAAGGAGTGGCACGACGCTGTCGTTGTCCCCGAGGAACCACGCCTGGGCCCGTTCGAGCCCTGTCAGCCAGCGGGTCTGGCCGGTGAGGTCGTAGGCACGGGCACAGGCGTCGGCGAGGGTCGCGGCCTCGATGGGCTGCTGGTCGAAGCCGGGCTCGCCGTCTTCGCCGGGTCGCCTGCCGCCGACCGGCGTGGGCGACAGCCGGCCGCCGCGGGTCTCCAGGTCGAGCAGCCAGGCCAGCAGCCGCAGGCCGGACGCGAGCACCGCCTCGTCCGGCAAGCAGATACCGGCGAGGATCAGCGCCTCCGGCACGGCGGCGTTGGCGTACCGAAGCGCCGGTTCCGGCCAGGGCCAGGCCGGGTCGACACCGGGCGGGCCGATCGCGGTGACGGCGGCGGCGAGCAGATCACGGGCGGGCTGATGGTCCGGGTAGACGAGCAGCACCTCGCCGGCGCCGAGCGCGGCGAACGTCATCGCCCGCGGCCAGCGGGAGCGTCGTCTGGCGCTGGCCCGGAACCGGCCCAGCGCGGTGTCCCGCGCCCGCAGGGTGGGTGCCCGCGCAGCCACGGTGCCGAGGCCCCACAGTGCGCGGCCCCACCAGTCGCCGAGGCCGGGCTGGTCGCGCCAGCGCCCGGCGGTGTCCCGGCGGTTGCGCATCGCACCGTCCGGCGACTGCGCCGCGACGACAAAGGCCAGGTAGCGTTTCAGGAGCCGGACCAGTTCGAAGGGCGGATCCGGCTCCCGGGCGAGGACGACCATCCCGCGGGCGACGTCGTCCACGCAGTAGCCGTGCTCCCGACGGGGAACCGCGCCCAGGGCGTGCTCGAACAGGCCGATGTCGTCGCTGAGGCGGAAAAGGTGCGCGAACGACACGTCGGCGATCATCGGGTCACCGCCGCCGGCCTACTCAGTTCGCTTCTCGCCCGGGTCGGCCTGCGTCCGGTCCGGGTGACCAGCCCGGCGGCGAGCCGCTGGTAGCGGTGGGCGACCGCGGGCCACAGCAGGTCGGGGGCGTGTGCGGCGGCGGCCCGGGCCAACTCCTGGATCTTGCTGTCGTCGGTGACGATGCTGCGTATCGCGGCCGCGATCGCCGGGGCGTCGCCGTGTGGCACGAGCAGGCCGGTGCCGTCGCCGAGAAGTTCGACGGCATGTGGGAAGCGGGTGGCGACGATCGGGCGCAGCGCCGCGACCGCCTCGATGAGCACGCCGGAGGTCACCTGGTCGCGGGAGTCGTAGGGCAGCAGCACGACGTCAGCGGCGCGGACCAGGGCGCCGAGCGATGCCGCGTCGCGGTAACGGCCGTCGAAGCTGACCGACCCTGCCACGCCGAGCCGACGGGCCTGGGCGACCAGGCTGTCGCGGTACGCCTCCCCTTCCCGGGCGAGGACCTTGGGATGGGTCTGGCCCGCGACGAGGTAGCGCGGTGTCGGGTCGAGGTCGGTCAGCGCCGCCATCGCCGCGATACCCCATTCGATGCCCTTGCCGGGCCCGATCAGCCCCCAGGTCAGGACCGTCGGCCGGCTCGACCGGGCCGGCGTGGCGCGGCGGTTGTCGGCGGCCCCGTGCGGGATGATCACCACCAGGCGCGGATCGACCTCGTAACCGGCGGCGAGTCGCGCCCGCGCCGTCTCGGTCATGACGACGACCGCGTCCGAGGCGGCGGCCACCGCCTCCAGGACGTGGCGCTGGTGCGGGGTCGGGTGCACGAGCACCGTGTGCAGGACGACGATCAGCGGAACGTCGAGGTGGCGCAGCACCTCCAACACCTCGTCGCCGTCCCGGCCGCCGTAGATGCCGTATTCATGCTGCACCACCGCGACGTCGAACCTGTTAAGCAGCCGGGCGGCGCGTTGCGGACCGCCGGGGGTCCCGGCCACCAGGTCTCCAACCACCCCGGTCGGGGCGGCTCGCGGTGGACTCGGCCCGGCGGGCGCGTCCAGCAGGCGCACCACCCCGCTGGACGCGCCGGGCGCGCAGTCAGTCAGCTGTTCACGCAGGGCCGCCGTGAACGTGGCGAGCCCGCACTGCGTCGGCGGATACGTACTGAGGAAGCCGTAGCGCAGGGGCACCCTGCTCACCTTCCGGTCGACGCCGGCGGAAGCCACCGGCAGGCGCGCGAGCGTAGAGCTCGCTTGGCGTACGTCCAGGAAGGCAAAGCGGGGTTAGAAGCCCATGCCGCCCATGCCGCCCATGCCGCCCATGCCGCCCATGCCGCCCCCATCGGCAGCCGCCGCGGAGTCCGACTTGTCGGCGATGACAACCTCGATGGTGAGGAAGAGGCCGGCGATCGACGCGGCGTTCTGCAGCGCCGAGCGGGTGACCTTCACCGGGTCGATGATGCCGGTGGCCACCAGGTCGACATATTCACCGGTGGCCGCGTTCAGGCCGTGGCCGATCGGCAGGTTGCGGACCTTCTCGACGACGACGCCGCCCTCGAATCCGGAGTTCGCCGCGATCTGCCGAACCGGCGCTTCCATCGCCCTCTTGACGATGTTCGCCCCGGTGGCCTCGTCGCCGGACAGGTCGAGCTTCTCGAACGCGCTGACCGAGGCCTGAAGCAGGGCCACGCCACCGCCGGCGACGATGCCCTCTTCGACGGCCGCCTTCGCATTGGAGACGGCGTCCTCGATGCGGTGCTTCTTCTCCTTGAGTTCGACTTCGGTGGCGGCGCCGACCTTGATGACGGCGACGCCGCCGGCGAGCTTCGCGAGCCGTTCCTGGAGCTTTTCGCGGTCGTAGTCGGAGTCGGACT